>JAUWBH010000062.1 GCA_030605085.1 Promethearchaeota archaeon
TTCATATGAATTAGTTTGGAGAATTGTACCAGATCCTGAAATGGCTGTATTAAAAGAAGGATTAAAAGGCTTGGAAATTTCCCTAACCAATGTTATTCAAAAAGCTGAAGAAGGATTACCAATTATTGGTCATCACTTTGCTTTTCCATCTGAATTTTTATCTTGTTTTGATGCAGTGCCCATATGCATTGAGGCAACCTCATATTTATTAGCGGCACTACTCCCAGATGGGGTTGAAAAATATTATGATTTAATAAATAATTGGGGGCATCCTTACCACACTTGTTCTTCACAAAAAGGCGTTATGGGAATGGTTTTAGACAATTTATTTGAATTTGATGTTATTACAACACCAACTGCTCCCTGCGACAATACATATGCGAGCTACCCTTTTTTTGAGTATTATAAAAATATTCCCTTAGTTCTTACCGACATGCCTTTTCTTCATGAAGAAAAAAGTTATAAATATTTTGCTGAGCAACTTAAATCAGGCTTATATAAAATTGGAAAAATAATAGGTCAAGAACCAGATTTTGATAAATTAAAAAAAAATTTAGATATAGAAAATCAAATAATAAATTATGAACTAGAACTATTTGAATTAAGAAAAGCTGTTCCTTGCCCGGTTGAGAGTATGATAAACCCAATGACAGCTGCTCTTAAAATATTTTCATCAGGACGGCCAGAAAGATTGGATTTTTATAAAAACATTCTTGATATAGTAAAAAAAAGATATAAAAATAAAGAATCTCCACCAGGTATAGAGGAAGAAAAGATTCGCTCAGTTTGGCCATACATGATATTATTCTTTGATCTCGCTTTTTGTGAATGGTTGGATCGAGATTTAGGGATGTCAATTTTATTAGATATTTTTAATTACAGTTTTTGTGACCCTATTGATACGAGTTCTGAAGATAAAATGTTTTATGGATTGGCAAGAAAAGCAATGAATTATCCAATGATAAAAGAATCTACTGAATTTTTTGATCCTTTTATTGAAGATTTCATAAATGTTACGAAAGAATTTAATGCCGATTGTGCTATTTTTACGTCTCATTTAGGATGCAAGCAATTTGGGTCTATCCCACAAATTCTTAGGGAAGCGTTGAGAGATGAATTAGGAATTCCTATGCTTATAATCGACGTAGATGTAGGAGATAAGCGGTTTAACTCTATTAAAATTATAAAAGAGAAAGTTAAAATGTTTACTAAGACTTTATTATAGATAAAGTAAGATATTTCCCACCTTTAGTGAGTAATAAAATGAGTATAATTAACGAACCTCAAGATCTTTTAAGGTTAGCTTTAAAAAATTTATTTACGCCACTTTTAAAAGAAAATAAATTTCAAAAGATAATTAAAAAGTGGAAAAGAGTAATTATCGTGGAAGTAGAGGGTTTATATCCGATAACACTTGCTTTCAATAATGGTGAAATTAGTATTGAATACGATGAAAAGCCAAAATATCACTTAAAGATAACAATAACTCTTGATGCATTTATAGGAATAGCTGAAGGTAATACGGGCTTAATATCTGCTTTTTTAAAAGGCAAAATAAAAGTAAAGAAAATTTATCGTATTTTTACAATTCTTAAATTTAAAAACATTCTTTTTCCCGCCTTAAAGAAAGCAACGGCTCAAAAATAAAAAATTAAATTAAAGAAGGGACCGATTCTCTATATGAAAAGCATGAAATCAAGTCATTATTGCATCTTTAGACCAATAATTAGGTATCAAAAAGGAAAAGAAGAGGAAAAAGTTAAGGAGCTACAAAAGAAATTTTTAGAAATCATGCTTGAATACGATTGCGTTCCTTACAAGACACCAGTTTGGATGGCTGAAAAAATAAAAGAAAAATGCGACCCCAATTGGGTTAAATTGCTTGAAAGAATTAAAAACACCATGGACCCAAATAATATATTCAATCCTGGAAAATGGGGATTATAGCCATTTTTTTATTATTAGATTAGATTAAAATAACAACATCTGACTTTATATTTATGTCTGTAATATATTGAATTCATTTGTTTTACATCCCCAGAATTCGAAAATTTTATCCATATTCTTTATTATCAAATCAAAAATAGATTTTTTTATAGAAGCAATTTGTTTTGGTAAATTAGCTTCTTCTGTTTTTTCAAATGGTCATTTTTTACCAACAAAATGACTTATATTGTCAGAATAGACTTTCATAAGATTTTTAAAAAATAGATTCCTATATTTCTATGATACTATTGCTTTCATTGAACTTTTCGATATTTACTATTTGGTGTTTTTAATGTATTACTTTTCTTTATTCGGCAAAAATGGGAATAGAAACTTAGATTTTAAAGAATTTAACAAGTAAAAAAAAGTTTGAAAAAATAAGTAAAAAATCGAAATATATTCTAAGGTTAATTAAATATATAATTATTTAATTATGTAAAATAATAAGTCAATAATTAACATTTTTGCCAATTTTGCAAAATTTGCTATTTTTGCTTCTCTAATCATTTCAAAGGCTTTATTATTTCTTTCAATATTATAACTAGACTTTTGAATATTCATAAAAATCCATATTAGTTTTTTATATAAATATACACCCAACTGTGTTTTTTAAATTTGGGTTTTAAATTGAAGTATAGTATTAGAAAATAAAAGAGAAATTTAGTTTAATAATAGTACAAATAAAAGCCAATTCAATTTATTCTTTAAGCGTAAATTCCCAAGCACAGTAATATTCTTTAGGATGTGGGTCTGGTGGGCAAGAAATACATTTAGTTTCTATTCTTGGATCAATTGCTTTAGCAAATAGTCCGTATTCTGGTAAACCAACTCTCTTGCAAGGAAAATCTTCTAATCCTTTTCGTTTCCTCGCAGTTTGTACCCGACACTCAACCATCCTAAAAATGAACTTCGTTTCAGAAACATCAACTATTTCTTGTTTATTTATATTTGCGTAAACTCTAAAGTTTAACGCTTTAATTAGTGCGGGGATTCCGCCATTTTCTGGAATGTTAAATCTTTGCATAATTCGTTTCGCCTCAATCACAGTAAATACATTCCACGATTCAACATCGAGCTCCATTGCTTTTTCAATACCGTATTTTTTTTCAACTGCTTGAAACCATGTACCGTCAATTGCCAACCAATTTTTTGAGATATCTTCGATATATTCTATTAGTTCTTCCTTTGTGAGCTTTAAAAGTTCCTCGTTCATAATGATAAAAGTAATAAAAAAAATATAAATACATGCTTTACGATATATCATTAAGCATTTTAATATCTAATAATATTATAGAGTGATAAAGGTGAATAAGTTAGCAGATTGGTATAACGTATCGTTTGATGATACATGCGTATGCAGAGATGTTCGACCTCCAGGAGGGGAAGCTTGGAAAGATCAATTTGAATGGAAAGATGTAATTCGGGTTTGCTTTCAAGCAGGAGATCTTTATTCGAGCGATGAGATTTATATATTCGTAAAAAATAGAGAAGAGAGTTATCTAATCCCGACGGAAGCTAATGGAGGGTCAGAACTCTGGGGGGCAATTATTGATCGTGGTCTATTTGATGCTGAATTAGCGATAAAAATAGCCAGTGATACAGAAGGGGAGCTTTATTGCTGGCCGGAGATAACCCGAGAAGAATTAGATAAATCCTCAGAGAAAGAATGATTTGTAAAGAGTGATAAAAATGAGTGATAAAGATGAGTGCAAAGGTATCAAGTCTCAATTTTGAATTGGAAAAATTATTGTTATTTAAACATTTTAGTTTTATTAGCAAAAAGAGTATTTTTCCTACTGAGATAAGAGAGTTGGAAAAAAATGAATATTAAAATATATTTTCGGTTATATTTTATACGTTATATGCTATTCTTTCTTTTTTAAAAAGATTTTTTTCATCCAATCAGGCAATGCAAATCCACCATAAAGCGCAATTAAGCTTGGTATGAATATTGAAAGCGAGATATAGGCGGCTCCTGTTATAGTAAATGCTATTCCTCCTATAATAAATAATACAATACCTATAAAAATCAATTTTCCTTTAAATCTAACCTCTGGATTTTCAGACTTACGCGATTCCTTGAAAAATAAAGAGGAAGTGACTAGAAGTATAGTTAATCCTATTAAAGAGCGCACTATCAAATATGGTCCCATATGATGATTAATTGGACCATCTAATACTCCAATTAATCTTGAATCTGTAAATAGGAAAATAAAGAAAAGGATTGAGTTGGCTACATAATAAATTAAATAAATTGATAAAATTAATTTTTTCTTCTCTTCATACTTAAGATCTGTAAATACTAACAGCCAACAAAGCATACTTAAAGGAAAAGCGTATCCAATTAAGAGAAATAATTCAGTAGAAATGGCGTGTCCAGTCACAAGAACGTATATCAAAGCTACTGAAGCAGCTAACCAAGGTTCGCTCAAAAATATAAGAGCAAAACCCATAAAAAGAAGTTTTCGATCTTTATAATGGGAATATTTGAAGAGCAATTTTAAAGCAATAATAAAGAACAACACAGCTATAACAATAGCTAAAATTCCGTTAAAAATTTCCAATTGAGTTAATTCGATACTAGTTTCACCTTCAATTTTTCTAATAAAGCTTTATGCTAGTTAAATTCAAAGGTAATTCAAATAATATAAATTTGATCGTTTACAAGAATGTAAACACAAATCCTAAATTCTGGATTTTTGTGGTATCCACAATATTTCCTTTTAATAGATAAGTATAGAGATGGCTTCAACATAATTTATTAATTTGTCTTTAGAAGGCTTTTCTAACTCTTTATTTTTCTTAATCTAAGAGAGAACACATGAAAGAGATTTTTTTCAAACATGAGTTTAATACATCTTGAGTTTAATACATCTTGAAAAAAGTTATGTAAAATAATTTTAAAAATTACTCCTCCTTAATCTTCAAATAAATCATTTTCGATGAAATCTTCAAGAGATTCTTGATAGGAAAATCCTAATTTCAGGATTTTAGTTATATCCGCAATATTTCTTCTTAATTCGTTGACAATTCCCTTCTTATTTGCAATTTTTGGTTCCCTATTTAATTTTTTAGCAATTAATTGAACTAAATCGTTCACAGAATATTCATGTTGTCCTGATAAGTTGTATTCTTCGTTGAATGCTTTCTTATTATTGAGGATAAGACCAATTGCTTCGCATATGTCGTTAATATGAGTAAAGGCTCTTGATTGCGCCCCGTCGCCATAGATGGTAAGCGTCTCGCCATTAAATATTTTATCTTTAATTATTGAAATTATATTATATTGTCCTTTTCCATAAACAGAGAAAGGTCTAGCAATAGTATAATTCAATCCTAAATTACCAAACGAACGAACTACCATTTCTCCAATTAGTTTAGTAAAGCCGTAAATATTTATGGGATTTTTAGGAGTTTCTTCTGTGAAAGGAAAAGAATGGGGAATTCCAAAAACTTGGCCAGTTGAGATATGCATAAAATGACGAACTTTCACATCTAGCGCTTTTTTTGCCAAAATTTTAGTGGCTAAAACATTTAATGCGAAAAATCTATCGTAATTTTCAAAGGTTCCTTCCCTTACTTTAGTAGCTGCTGCGCAGTGAATAATTGTATCATTTTTTGATAAATCTGGAAAATCCCACCGACTTTTTAAAAAATCTTGTCTCCAAAATTCAATGTTTTTTAAATTAATATTAGCTTTTTCGAGGTTATCTTTTAATTTATTAACGGATTCTTCTGAACTGCCATGAGCGATGATATTAAAGTCTAGCTTTGCGAAATATTTTACAAGCCAGCTCCCAATAAAGCCAGTGGCACCAGTAATTAAAATTTTTGTCAAAATTATCTTTATTCCTGAAATTAATAATGGTATAATAAATGAATAAAATACGATGTTATTTAAAATAAATAAAGACTTTTAAAAACATAATTATGCGGAACAAATACATTTTCTATATCATAACTGCAAACATTCTCTGGAGCTTTATACCCGTTATAGTAATTGGACTGTTTTACGAAGTTTCAATCTTAATGATTATTTTTTTGAGATTTTTCGTTTCGGGTATTGTATTATTTATCTTAGCGCTATTATTTGTGTTTATTAATAACAAATATACAGCAAACGAGCCATTATCGTTAAAAAAATTATTTAAATTTACGATTTCAAAAAACAGTGATTTTTTTAATGTTAGACATATCTTTTATATTTCCATACTGGGTTTTTTTGGAATAATATTACAAATCATTTTTTATTTTTTAGCTTTGAAAATCACAACAATATCTATTGCTATGATCGGATTTCTGCTATCGATAATAATCGTGGCATTTTACGAGCATGGAGTCAGAACTGAAAAGTTGGACGTTTTTAAAAGTCTTTACATCATAATGTTAATTTTTTCCATCGTGATTATAATATTCGTAAAAACTCAAGGATCTTTAAACAATAATGCTGAAATATCTTCAATTGGCTTTTTATATGTTATTTTATTTACCTCTTGTCTCGCTTTTTTTCATATAATTGTAAGTAGAGACGCTTATTCTAAAGATGAAATAAAAATTATCAATAAAAACGAGAATTACAAAATCCCTCGGCTTTTAATTAAAGTATCTTTGATGTTTTTAATAGGAATCGGTTTGATGATGCCGCTTATTCTTTTTTTATATATAATCCCAATTGAAACCGATTTAACTCCGGAAATAGAGCAATTTTTTAACCAAACTTCAAATGTAGAAATTTATATTCGATGGGAGATCCTTTTTGTAATAGTTTTTTCCACAATCGCACCATATATTCTATTGTTTGTAGCTTACGCCAAATGGAATCCATACAATCTCACATATCGCCAATGGAATAGCATTTTAACCGTAATTGAGCCTATAGGTGGGATATTTTTTGGAGTGATTTTTGGAGTTGAATCCATTCCTTTACTGTATTTGACTATTGTTTTATTTCTATTGATAATGTCTATACTACTCAGATATATACACGAGTCCACAAATGTGATCAACGCTTATTTACTTCTAAATCACAATGTAGGTTCTCTAAAAGGCCTCGCAATTAAATTACTAAAATACGACGGTGTATGTTGCGTGGAGTCCTTGATCGGCACGCATGATTTAATGTTGAATGTAAAAACCAACTCTATAAGAGATTTTTATTGTTTAGTGAACGATGACCTTAGAAATTTAGAGGAAATTAAAAATATAGAAATACTTTTTATAAATAAAATTCATAAATTATTAACATAATAAATGAAAGGTTTCCGAAATGACAATAAAAGCATTAATATTTTGCCAAGTTAAACATAAAGCCTTGAATAAAGTTATAGAAGAATTTAACAAAATTCCAGAAATAAAAAAGGTCTTTTCGCTAACGGGCGATTACGACGTACTTGCTGAAATTGTAGTAGAATCATCTGACGAATTATACGACTCCTTTGCCAAAAAAATTGATTTAATAGATGGAATCAACCTGACGAATACTCATGTGGTCATGCGATCCTGGGAAAAATAATCAAGGACCCTGTCTTTTATTATCTACAATAGAAGATTACATCAACAAGAAAATTTAATTATTTTCACAATTTTAAAAGCCTCTTTAAGTTTTTTTTTATAAATGTTCAACTTAATCCTAATAAAAAACATCGGTTATTTAAATCAATTAGAGGATTAAGATGGCAGAATATTACAATAAAAGCTTTTTTGATAATAATACTGGCTTAATAATTCAAAATCTTTCGTTACATGACCCTTTTATTCTTTTGAAGTTTATTAAGAGAAAAAAAAGCGGTAAATGGGAAAAGTTTTCTTTAGGCGAAGGAAAAACTATTAAATGCTCTTTAGACGATATGTTAATGATATTAGACTCATTATCGCGCCATTTACCGTCTTGGTCCTTTACTCACTCGTTTAATAAAATTAAAACGCTCGTTTCACTTAGTTGGACCGAAAATGAAAGTGAAAGGTTGATAATTAACGCAGGAAATTACCAAAATCTCTTGATTCTCAAGAAGTTAAAGCGTTCAAAAACTTATTACTTCACCTTATTCCACAAAAACTTAGATTAAATAAACAACCTAACAAAATTTATAAAAATAAGCTTCAAGATTTATTGAATCGTAAAATTCTGATGAATATTCGCCACAAAGCAAAAATTTAATTGGTATTTTAAAAATTTAAAAAAAGACAGTTAAAGAAACTCCGGAATAAAAAAATAAAAAACAAAAAGGGTTAAATTGATCCTGAGGAGTTTTAGGATAAGGCGAATATAAAACCAGAAGTTTCGTTTAACTTTTTTACATGAATAAAAATAACATCTTTCCTTATATAAAAAACCTCTCTATTAATTTTGTAATTTTTCTTCGATTAACTTGTTAAACCTTATTTTATAAATTTTTTTTTAATAAATCTGCGGGGTATCCGATTTTAAAAACGATCACGAAATTATATTCGTATTAAAAATGAGTTCCGACGCAAATTTAATCGAAGAAATAGGCTTAAAGTGCCCTTTTTACGAATGTTGTTTGTTACCTAAATTAGATTTCTTGTGCAACCAATTCTTAGAATTTCGCGTTTGCCCTGAATATAAATCTAAAAGAGAAAAAATAATGCTATAACTTATTTACTTAATTATTTATAATAAAAAAAAGGTTTTATTTTATGAAGGGCCGAATAACGCGAAGTATATTTCCCGAAAGTTCAGCTGGATTAATTTTTTGATTGCAATTCTCTTCAATAAAATCTAACAAAACTTCTACCGCATTCTCAAGCTTTAAAATAGTGGAACATAATGTTTCTATTAATTCCTGCGTGTCTAGCTCCGACTTAACATTTTCTAAATTTCCTAATATTTGATCTCTATCTAATATACTATTAATTTTCTTATTTCCAATCACATTTATCCTCATATTCTTATACTATTCTTATAATATTTTTCAAACTGGAATATTTAAAGAAAAAAAAAAATAATCGTCATCTAACATAAAATAATGTGAAATACATCTCATGGAAAAAACAATTTATTCGTCTTTTGAGAAATTTCTCGCTTTCCAATCCTCTAAAAATCTTTTAAATTCGTAGTTCGATATCCCCAGCGAATTGACCTTTTGTCCAATAACCTTGCGATTAATACTTACCTTAGATCTTTTTCTCTTTTTTAATTCCCAATCAAAGTAAGATTCTATTTTTTCCATAACTCTTTAATAGATTTTTATCAAAATAAATCAAAACGGATTGGTAGTTTTCTAAATTATAATCTATAATTAAGTTAATAAACTCAGAAAAAATATGCTTCAACTATTGGGTTTTTTTAAGTCGAAATTTTGTCGAACGCAAAAAAAATGCCCATTTAAATACTAAAAATTCAATATACTTTTGGTATAAAATATAGAAAATTTTAGAAAAAAAATTATGGAAGCTCTAAATAAATTTACCAAATTGTTCCCAAGCAGTAAACCCGTAAGAGTTAAAGAATTATATAAAGCTGAAAACATTAAGGAAAACGTACATCTCGGAAGATACGAGGTAAACTTTTATCACTTTCTGGAAAAAAACAAGGACAACGCCTATACTTTTTGGGCCTTAATCGAACGCTTAAACGAAGATAAAGACATTAAACCCATCCCACCAATGGAACGGATACAGGATTACGATAAAATTCAAAAGACTCTTGAAAAAATGGTCTCAGAAGGAAAGATAAAAGGAGTCTACGCTGAGGGACAATATTATTATCACTTTCCTCCGTAATATTTTATTTTTTTTTTCTTTTTTTCTTTAAGGTAAGGCAACGCAATTTCATTTTAAAGAATTTAGATTTGTTATATATTTTGAACCCTGTTCAACACATCTTTTAAATAAGATTTCATGTGTTGCCTCTCCTGGGAACAAAGTTCAATTTTCTCTATATAGGTAAGATCTTCGCAAGTTAAAAGAATATTATGAATATCTTCAATTAATTCAAGGCATGGATCGACGGGTCCTATTGTTTTAACCGATATAACAGGAGCGTCTCCACCAACAATTTCTTTAAGATCAGAGGATAACGAGTCTAAAGAGTTTAAGTGAATGTTAACTGGCGTAAATCCCTCAACGCTAAGTTTTGAAGAGGACTCATCCATGTGTTTTTGATTCTCTCGTAAACCTGACAGTTTAATCCTATTCGAAATAATATTTGTGCTAAAATGTACTTATTACTTTGGAAGGTTAATTTCCCTTTTAAAAAATAAAACCGAGATAATTTAGTAATTTTTATATGTAAAATGCGAATAAATATTGAAGAAATTCAATTTGTTTATTAAATTCTGAAGTTTATACTTGGGTTCGAAAACTATGGAAGTTAATCAATCTAAGCACAATCAAGGTCAACATTATTAAAGAATTGACTATACAATTAAAAAGAAATGTTAAATTAAATCAAATTGAATTTTACTTATACCATGTTTTAAAAAAAAATTATTTGAAATTAAAAACGGTGAGATTGAATGAGTGAAGAAATTGACGAGGATATTGATGATGAGGATATAGATGAGGAAGTAAAAAAAGAGAATGATGATGAAAAAGAGGAATTTGGACCTGAATATGGCAATGACATAGGACCAGAATATATGGATGAACAACGAGAAGAATTTGAGCCTGAATATGAAGAATTACATGAAGAAAAATATAGAGATGAATTAGAAAAAGACTTTGAACCAGAATATGTTGAAACATCAATTGAAGAACATCGCGATTCGCAAACTAAAGAAAGCAAAGAAGAATTAAAGGAAGCTGAACATGAAAAAATTAAAGAGAAAGAATTTGATAAAGAGAAAGAACCTCATATACATAGAGAGAAAGAGATTGATAAGGAAAAAGAGAAAGTTAAAGAAAAAAAAAGAGAAAAGAGAAAAAAAAATACTGAAGGTAAAAGAGGTCCTAGAGGAAAAAGAGGTAAAAGAGGTAAGCGAGGAAAAAGGGGAAAGCCAGGTAAATCAGGCAAGGGAATAGATGGAATTGCATTGGATCTTCTGAAGAAAGAAAAGATGGAGAAACAAATAAGAAAAAAGAAAGGTTTATTGAAAAAAACTGATGAAGAAATAAAGGAAGAAATTATGAAAGAGATTTATAGGCAAATCCAAGACGATAAATTAAAAAGAGATAAGTAAATTAATTACTTTTTAGATTTGACTTTTGAAATGCTTTCATTATTTTTATATAGGTATTATTTTTTTGATAAATATCTTCGCGAAATGTTTTCCAATAAGTTTCAAACCTTCTTTTATAAGTTCTTTCCTTGTGATTTCTCCAGCTTTGTATTGCTGCCACACGTATTTTATTTTTGTGAAATCGCCACCAAGGTTATTTATTAGAAACGATTCAAGATCGTCAATTCTATCAAATACTTCTTCAATCTGCGAAGTGTAATCTTTGATAAGCGCTGTATCAGTCTTAATGTCGTTGCATTGAAAACTTATATCTCTTAAAATGTCTGTTAATTTTGCTTTTTCGTCGCTCATTGCTTTTATTATTAATTGAGTGTGTTCTTCTAACTTCTGCATAATAATTGACAAGGCAACATCCTTTTTATCATATTTACCTTGAGCGTAACCATGTATCATTCTATAATTTTCTCCATATGAATCTGGAGATGGATCAAGGATAAAAAAGTTGTTATTTTCTAATACAGAGTAAATTGAATTTTCTATTTCTTCAAGTTGACCTTGGCAATCAAGTGTCAATTTTTTACCTTCCATATTAATTATTTTTTGGTCGAATTCCTCTTTTGAAACCTTCTTCTTAACAAGTAAATTGCAAACATATTTAACTTCGAAAGGTTTGATAGGAATAGTATGCAGTTTGCCCGAAGGATCAATAAATAGAACCACACCTTCGACTATATTCCCAACGCAGCTTTCTTTTGCCAAAAACTTAAATGTAGGGGATTCAAACGAATTAGGATTTAACGAATGTATTTTATATCTATCAGATTTCAAACTTAATCCTTTTGGCTTTGAAGTTATTAAAATTTGAATATTCGAAATAACAAGTCTAGAATTGTTTTTAACCTTCACTTTATAATAAAAAACACTTTGATTTTCTTTAACTTTCCAGTCTCCACCCCTTAAGATTTCAATTTCACCAACCTTAAAAGACTTAAGCGGTTTATTCTCGTAAGCAACATTAAGATTTTTCCAGGCTCTTTCATAGTTCGGGTCGATTTCTACGGCACGTTTATAAGACTTAATAGCTTTTTCATATTTTCCTTTATTTTTATAAGCAATACCGAGATTGTTCCAAGCTTTTTTAAAATTAGGATCGATTTCAATTACATGTTTATAAGCTTCGATTGCTTCATCATATTTTCGTTTTTTACCATAAGCAACACCGAGATTGTTCCAATTAATTTTACATTTTGGTTCTACTTTTATAATATGCTTATATATCTCAATTGCTTTATCATAATCGCGTTTACTAATATAAGCTAGGGCTAAATTATTAAATGCAACTTTATTTTCAGGATTAATTTCCAATGCTCTCTTGTATGATTTTATTGCTTTATCATATTCTTTAATACTATCATAAGATCTCCCGAGATTACTCCATGCTACATCGAATTCTGAATCGATTTGTATTGCAGATTTATAAGCATTAATAGATTTATCAAATTTTCCCTTTTTACGGTATATTATACCGAGATAGTTCCAAACACTCTTATTTTTAGGGTCAATTTTTAATGCTTCCTTGAACGCTTGTATTGCATCATTATATCGTTTAGTATCGATATAAACCTCACCTAAAGACACCCATGTCTCTCTATTTTTTAAATCTAGTAGAGTGGACTTTTCGTAACACTCAATAGCTTTATTATAATCTTTTTTTTTTTTGTAAATATCACCTAATCTCCTTAATGCACTGTTATTTTTTGGATCAATCTCTAAACCACGCTTATACGAATAAATTGCTCTTTCATAATCTTTTTTATTATAATAATCAATACCCATATTGAACCAAGAATATTTGTCTTTAGGATCAATATCAATGGCATGCTTGTATGCTTCAATAGATTTATCATAGAGATCAATTTTGCTATAAGCATAACCGAGTCGAAACCAAGCTACATCATATCTTGGGTTAATTTTCAGAGCGTGTTTATAGGCATTAATCGCTTTATCGTAATCCCCATTATCGTTATACTTTTTCCCCTTATCAGTCCATTTTTTAGCTTCAGACATCAAAACTCACTCATTTTCACTTAAGGCATGTATAAAACTTAATAGAATTCTTTCTTTATAAAGAAAAATTTAGACCTCAACTATCTTAAAAAACAAGAAAGGAAAGAAAGGGAAGCTCCTGCCACCAGACCAACGATGCGGTCCAGAAATTTATAAAAACAATGAGGCATGTTAAAGCGTATAGAAATACACTAACCAAAAGACAAAATTCTGGCTTGATTTGGCGTCACATCAAATTAAGTATCCAGGGTGTGGCAGGAGCCAACGATTTTTGAGTTTAGGGTTAATTTTAGTTTTTTGCGAATTAACCTGCTAAGTAAAAGATCTTTTCGATTATATATAAATTTAATCCTTATAGAGGCGTTTGTAGCACACGAATGTAGCACACGAATGTCAATTGATAATTACGAGTTAGAAAATTTTTACTTAATTATTACATATACATTCTAAGTATTAAAAAGAAAAAATTTTTTAAAACATTGTTTTTAACGAGTCTTAATCGTTATCAATAGTGATCATTAGTAAAACTATTACGTCTTATACGATCATTGAAATCTCGAGAATGATATTTACCAGGAGAGATTGAATTTCTAATAGTTTATTTTGAACATCTTCTTGTTTCCGCTCTTTTTTTGCGAATTTATTGAATTGTTTAATTATTTCTTCTAATTCTCTAACTTTTGAATAATTTTTCCAATTATCAACTAAGAATAACGATTTTTTGAACCGCGCATCAAAATCCATAGAAGCCTCATCTTCGTCAGGAATTCTAGTTCTACCATTCTTTAAAATGAAGTTATTGACGGACTCACGTATTAAATGGGAGACATTTTTAAATTCTTCGCTATTTTCAACGAAATCTCTCCATCTCTTTTTTACATCACCATCAATTCTTAATCGTATCGAGGTTTTTTTCTTTTTCTGGTGTTCATTGAGAAATCTTTCCCATTCTTGTTTTTCGGCTTCGGTTATTGTAATTTGAACTGAAGAATCTTTCTCTTCTTTTTTATTTTCTTCGGAAGAATTTTTTTCTTCTTTTATCATAATTATGAAGTAAAATTTATGATTTATCAATAAAAAGAGAGTGCCGATTTTTTGTATCCACAAAAAATTGTATCACCTATGAAACAAAATTTTTCACGAATCGCAATATAAGGTTCTAAGGCGTCGTATACTCGTCGTATACACATTTTAATCGCAGTAATAACATAAATCGAAAAATCTTAATAGTATTTTTATATAAAAGGGAGTGGTTCTGTTTAATAATCGTACTATAAATTAGTAAATTGGGATGATAGAAAAAATGAATTGTATTGTAAACGAGAGAGATCCGGCTCTCGATGTGTTTAAGACAAAAAAGGATAAATTAATTAAAACCATATTGAAAAGAATTATTTTTTTAGACACGTGCTTTTACAAGGCTCAATCGGCAAAAGAGAGAGACAATGTTAAGGTTGCGTTAGCTGGGCTTGAAAACTTGTTGAAAATGCAGCGATATCTGAAAAGCAATTTGTCCGATATTGATTACGATAATATGAAGAAATTTATTGATCAGACAATTTTAAAAGTAATTGATTTAGAACATTAAGAATAAAATTTCATAAATGATCTACAATTCTTGACTTCTACTTTTGTGTTCTTTTACTTTAACGCTTCTAAAACAAAGATAGAAGTTCAATTTTTCCAAAAAATTACTTCTAATTTTTCATCTCAAAATTTTTTTTTTAAATAAAAACCTAATAATTGTTTTAAAAAGGTAATTTTTTAGAGATATTACTTATGATTGAACTTGAGGGAAATAAAAGTATAGAAGGTAATTTACACAAAAACCAAATAATCTATACTGCAACCAAGGACGAAGAGCATAACTACAAGGATCATAGAATAATTCCTGAAAAAGTAGTACATAAGATTGAAGGTGCAAACTCGGAACTAAATTTAACTAGGGAAGAGGCTAAATTTCGTCGATTTTTTGAAAAATATAAAGGATGGGCGTTTACAGTATGGAGTTTTGTTGATAAATTTACTGAAGATAAAGAACTCGACGATAGACTTTTTGACGATAAAATCTTCGACGATTTAGACCATTACGAAAAAATACTTTATAACATGGTTGCCGAATTTAAAATTCAAGGCACTTACGCCAAAGGATACTATTATTATTATCTGTAAGCTGCATTTTTTGTTTTATTCTTGGACAGGAAACATGTGATCCACAATATTTTCGGTCTCGATTAATCCCATTTGACAAAAAACTTCACATAATAAATCAGCAGACTTTACGAGACTGATAAAATTAGTTGTTTTTCCGGATGGTTCCAAAATTCTTTTCTTAATTTGCCATTGTATTGTAGACATTCGAATCCCTAATTGCCTAGAAATTGCGTTTACGCTTACTTTATGTTTGTATAAACAAAGGGCACAAATAGAAGCTACAACGCCGGCCACAACATCGTCCTTTGTACCTTTTATTTTATCATAGAGTTTATATAGAATATTTTTCGACTGATAATAAAAGGGCATACCTAACTCAAAATGTTCTGTAATTCCAAATATCCTTTGAAGGATAAAATCCATCCTGTTTCTCTTCGAAAATTCAGGAAAGAAATTACAAATTTGTAACTTGAACGCGTTGAAGTCTTTTTTTGAAATATTGCTAACTTCGAGCAATTCCGATTCATTAATAGATATATTGTTTATTTTCAGACAAAAGTAAATACATATCGGAACCAACTTCTCTGCGCTTCTATATTTTGAAGAAGACATTAAGGCGTCGTATACTTTTTTAAGTTTTTCAAAGATTAATTCTTTGTAAGTATCAGACAGTTTTAACGAATTTAATATTCTGGAAATTTCGTATCGAGCTTGGGTTAATAGTACTTTCTTGTTGCTTCTTATGGAATGCAACTTATTTAATCTGGATAGTTGTAGCGAATTATAGCGCTCGTTTTTATAACCTATGTATGTTTTCTGCGATATTGAATTTTGGACGGCAAGATTATTATACGGCTTATGATATTCGAATTTTTTAATATTTAACATGAGACCACAATTTCGACACACAAATCCTTCTCTAGTTTCTGAAATGTTTTTGGACTTACAAATATCGCACTTTAAACTTATACTGCTCTTTAAATCGGCAGAATTTTTTTCCTTCATACCCCCTTTCCATCTGCTTAATTAATTAAATAAATTAATAAATAATATTGGGAGTTCTTAAACCCCGACTTAAAAACCCCACGTATTATACTAAAGAGAATTAATTGGAATAAAAATGTACAGAGAGTGGTGGTTAAGTGAATTATTATGAAAGTAAAAAAATAAGTAGAATATGATAAAGGGTAATCTCGGATATTATTGGATTTTTGTCGGAAACGGGAATTCCAATGGCTTATTAAGACATGTAACGCCTTATAATTAACAACTATGACCATATTTTTTTACTTTATAAATATAGGACTTTATAATAAAATAAATATATTGATATTTGTTATTTTTCAAATTAAAACGATTTACATATATAGAAAAGTATAAATAAAATGTCAACTAGAATCCAAAAATGTCCACGATGCAATAGTAAATATATTATAAATTTCATAGATACGATTGAATGTCTCAATTGTCGATTAGAATTCTATAAAATCGACATAAAAAATATCGATGATAAGTCTTCCGTGTTGTCAATTCAAGAAAAAATGCGAATTATTTCGGAATTTAAAGATATTAAGAATTTAAACGTTAATAATAATACTTAATGCTTATTTTTTATTGATCTACCACCCTTTGGCCATATGGTAAAAATAAAATAGAAAACTCAAAATTTTTAACACTCATATATCACCTTTTTCTAATTTATAGGCGAATATAAGATGATTATATTTAAAGAAAAATAGTGAATGAGATCGAAAATGATATAGAAAATTTCATTTTTTTTTTTTTTCTTTAAATAAAATTACATTATAGCAAAAGAATTTTTAGTAATTTTAAGTTGATGAAAAATAGAGCAAAGTCTCGAAATAGAAAAGTATAAAGCCTTATCAACTAAAATTTTAACAGATCCTAAAGAAATATTAAGACATCTTCAAATAGGGATAAATATACCAATTTTGCCTAATTTTCAAAAGTATATTATAAAAAATATAAAAAATTTTCAGGCAAAGGCAATAATTCTTGAAAAAGACATAAGCAACAATCTTTTTACGGAAGCAGAAATAGATAAGGTTGTAGGAACATCCCTCATATATACCGATTATAGCGATGTTTTGTTTTTCGGGTTTTTTGGCGTATACGACCACGATCCTGAGAAAATCGATTTTATGATCAATGTGTTATTAAGTTACGCTAAAGAAAATAATTTCAAGTGCGTAAGAGGTCCAATTAATGTTCCCACCTGTATTTTTGGTTGGGGGTTTATGGAAAAAGGTAGTTGTAAAGACTTATTTATCACGCTTCCGGTAAATCCACCCGTCTATCAAGAAAGGTTCATAAAAAAGGGATTCTGCGTAAAATTTAGAGAGCTTCATTATCACGGAACGGCTTGGAAGCTTAACCCTCGTAATTTAAAAAAATTCGACTTTAGCAATTACGAATATGTGAATCCCGGTAAAGAAGGGATGCTTCAATTAAAGGACGAGTTCATAAGGTTTCACAGAGAATACTTACCTCCCGATTCTAAAATCACTCCAAATGTGGCGGGAAACGCGGAAGATCTTATCAATTTTATATTTAAAAACGGCGAACCGTGGATGATATGGGCCGTGTATCATAAGCCTACAAGCGAAATTGCTGCGTTTGGTTTTTGCATTCCAAACCCGTTTTCGTTAGACAAAAAGGGAAGGCTTGATTCGGTTAGCTTTCATTCTTGGATCGTGCACCCTAACCACAGAAGAAAGGGGCTTACTTTGTTTATGTACGGCGAAACTTCCTTAAGAGCCATGCCCCCTAAAGGCTCGATTAGAAAAGGAGGCGGTCCTGTTGGAAGCAAAAATCTTGCTAACAGGAATGCGTCCTTAAAACTTAGTTTCAATTTCAACAGATCTCATGTAATTTTAGAATATAATTTATAGTTCATCTATTCAATGTCAGTTAAACCCAATCCTATTGACTTTGTAAACCATGACTAGATGATTTTATTTAAAAACAATCTCTTTGTATTCAATGAATCGTTATTTTTCCGTATAATTAAATATGTCGGTTTTTGTGTCGGAATTAATCGATCAAAATGAAAATCTTATTTTATTCATTGATGACTTTCATTTAGCAGATGAAGATGTGCAACAACTTGTAAAGGAAATGGATAGAGTAATTATTGCCTCAAGAAATAGAACAAATTTATCTAAAAAAGTGTTGTGTCTTATCGGAATTAGTGGTGATGATAGCGAAAATCTTATAGATTTATTATGCATGCGTTTTTGTATAGAAATTCCTGAACGAACAAAAGAAAAAATTACACAACTCACTGAAGGTCACCCAATATCAATGGAATTACTTGTGAGAAATTATGAGTTTATTAATTTTGGAGTATTAAAAGAATTCCCTTCAATTCAAGTAGAATTTCAAGAAGATTTTTTTGAACGAATACTTCAAGAGACTCTTTCTCAAGAAGCGTTAGCATTGCTTAAGGATCTTTCTGTACTAAATACAAAAATCGAAACCAATATCGATATAGACTGCATCGAAAATCTCTATAATAATATTCCTAATTTTGATAAATTATATTATGAGTTGTTAGATACAGGGATGTTAATAAAGAAAGAAGGGATAGGAGAAATATACGAATTTTCCTTCGAACATATTCAATCTGCTTTAAAAAGTTTAGCAGATCTAAAGAGCCATAAAAAAGCAATAAAATATTATCATAGAAAAAAAGAGAAATATGGGGAAAATTTTGACGATTACAAAGAAATTTCTTTCCATGAGACAAAAATAAATCCTTAGATATAGAAATTTTTCTTTTAATATTTAAAGAAAAAATGCTTTGAAAAATTTTGTCGGCGAAATTTTTTCTTTAAAAGGGTTTAGTTTATTAGAAAATCAGCTAACTCTAATTGCTTAATAGTTATAAAAAAAATGTAATAAATATGGCAGATAATCATAATCAAAGTTTTTTTGGCCAGTCAACGGGATTAACGATCCAAAGCGCATCGAAAAGTGAACCTTATATTTTTTTGCGATGTATCAAAAAAAAGGAGGACGATACTTGGGAAAAGCCATCAAAGGGGGAAGGTAAAACGATTAAATGCTCGTTAGATGAAATGGTGATGATGCTACAAGTTTTAAAGCGAGAAATTCAATCATGGAGTAGTTACCATTCTTATAAAGACAAAAAAACTCAAATTTCTTTTAATTGGGAAGAAAATGACAATGATCGACTTTGGATTAACATCGGAGACTATAAAAAAATGCTTGGTTTTGCTCAAGCGGAGATTTTTCGCATGTTACTCAAACACATCTTAAAAGAAAAGATAAATAACGCCACTGTTTCTAGCTTAACCAATTTGAAAAATAGTGGTGGCAATGGAGCAGAAAATCCTCAAATAGGAAAAAATTCTGAAAAAAATCGTAAATTAAACACCGAAAAAAGCGAAATCAACGGTTCTATTAAAACTGAAACCGAAAAAGCGTTGCTTGTAGTCTTTGACTCCGGTAAGGAAGTGTGGATTCCAAAATCAACGGTGCGTTCGCAATACGCGTCAGACTTGGGCGTTAATCAGTCGTTTGTTATAGATAATTGGATTCTTGAAAGAAATCAGGTAAAAGCATAACTTTACTATCAAAAATAAGTTGGGTCTTATTACAACCATTTTGTAATTTTTTCGTATCTTTCAGGAAAAAATCTATGATCTAAAATCCATTGATATTCTTTTCGTTCTTTTCTTACTTTTCCAAAACATTTACAACAAAATAATTGAATGTAAGGACTATCCCAAATGTCCCTCATTTGTAGGACTGAAAAAGATTTTGGTTTGTGACATTTGAAATTTGAAAAAGAGATCTCTTGTCCACATCGAAAACAGATTCTTTTTTTCATAATTAAAAATTTTTGTTATTTCTTAACGATTTTTGTTAATTATTAATAATAATAAATAACATATTATCTAAGTAGAACTAATTATAAAGAAATATAAAAATGATAAAAATGATGAAAATCGAGAAGTTTCCAAAAGAATGCGAAGAATATATGACCCCTAGGGAAAGAATTATGGGTCTTATAATGCGAAAAAAACTTGATAGAATACCAGTTTTTCCATTTGTCTCGGCAGCGGCAGCTCAGATTTTAAATTTGAACTACGGAGAATACTCGAAGAAGCCAGATTTATTTTTAAGAGCTCAAATAGAGGCTCAAAGACTTTTTGGTTATGACGCGATAACGGCGATGCCCGATCTATGCGTTGAGGCTCAAGGTTTTGGAGCAAAAATTATTTATCCCGATAATAACGCGGCATACCCAGATCCGTATAATCCTGTTATCAAATCTCCGAGTGAATATAAAAATATTGATAAATTGTTCGATTGGTCGCACGCAGACCGAATGAAAAATCAGATTAAGGTTGTAAGAACCATAAATGAGCAATTACCAGATATGATGATCGGGGGTTTTAGTATAGGACCTCTCGGGCTTATTTCAAGGTTACGCAATGTTAACGAACTAATTAGGGATTTTGTCCACAATAAAGATAAACTTCACGATGCTTGCGAAAAAGTAACTGAAATTCAAATTGAATACATTGAAAAACAAATTGAGGCAGGAGCTAGAACTATTATGCTCCCTGTTGTGTTAGCAGAAAGAGAACTTATGAGTAAAGAGATGTGGCTAGAATTAGATATGCCGTATCAAGCAAGAATAGCTAAATTCATAAAAAGAAAAAGAGGTATCTATGCTGTCCATACTTGTGGACGTGGTCCCTATTTCGATCTTTTAATTGAACACCTCCGACCAATACTCATTCAGAACGCTTTTCTCCCTGATGGTGTTAAGACTGAAGAAGAGATGGTTGAAAAATACGGTAAAAAGTTAATTTTCTTAGGTTTTTTAAGTGTTGCATTGCTTGCGTGGTCAAGTCCTAGCGAAGTAATAGCAGAGTGTAAAAGAGAACTTAGCGTTTTTGGAAAATCTCCTGCAGGCTACATTCTCGGAGCATCGTGCGAATATCCACCATATGCACCTTTATACAACGCGTTGGCAGTGGTTAAAGCCGCAAGGATGTACGGAGCCAATTTTAAAACGGGGGAAGGGGCTAATTACGAAGGGGAGGATGCGTAAAAAAAATGTCGAAAGAAAATATTTTATTAAAGCTTAAAGAAAGCGTTATTAATTACGACTGTGAGGCAGCAAAAGAAGCTGCTAAAGAAGCGTTAGAGGCGGGAATAGATCCAATAGAAGCCTTGAAAAATGGACTTTATTTAGGTTTAAAAGAGATTTGTGATCAATATGAAGAAACTGTTTTTGTAACTGACATGCTTTTAGCCTCGGATGCTTTTTACGACGGTTACGACATTTTAAAATCTAGTATCAGTCCGGAAAGGAAGAGAGAAATAAAGAAAGGAGTCGCAGTTATAGGCGTTGTTGAAGGGGATGTCCACGATCTTGGCAAAAACATAGTCAAATATTTGATGGAAGCTGAAGGATTTGAAATTCACGATTTAGGATTTGATGTAAAAGCTGAAAAATTTATAGAAGAAGCCGAAAAAAACGACGCAGACTTCATATTAATCTCTCTCATGTTGAGTTCAATGTATCCTCAAATTGGAAAAATTGTTGAATTGGCTAAAGAAAAAGGCTTAAAAGCAAAAATCATGGCAGGAGGAGGTCCAGTATCAGAAGGAATAGCTTATAAGTATGGTGCTGATGGTTGGGCTCTTACAGGTCCTTTAGCTGTAAAAAAAGCGTTGGATTTGCTTAAAAAACCTTAAAAGTTAAAATAAAATTGATCTTTTTTCTTTTATTTGTACAGAAAAATGTTTTTGACTCCTAATAAGATTTATGAAGATTTTAGAAATAATAATTTAGATAAAAATACTGCGTCTAAATTATTAATATCGTTGATAGATAACAGTAAAAATAATGTTATTAGAGCTAATTGCGTTGAAGTTATTGAAAAAATCGGTTATAAGGACCAAAAGACTTTCAAATTTTTAGAAAATTTATTGATATCAGATACGAACAAACAAGTCAGATTAGCTGCTATTAATGCAATTAAAAGTAATTTTCTAAATAAAGCTCTACCACCAATGATCTGGGCTATTCAGAACGAATCTTCAATAACTTGTTTAAAAATAATTAATGCGACTTTAATTGAAATAATAGAAAACTTGATTGAGAGAGAAGATTCCGTCTCAAAATCGATTTTAATTAAAGAAATAAAAAATATTCCTAATTTAAAATTCAAAGATAATTTAAACGACTTGATCGTTAACGGTCGAATTGAAAGCTTTACCAATCAACAATTAGCTCAAATATTAATTGATCACATTGCTATTACATTTTTAAAAAAACAGTTCCAAAAAATAGATTATGAAGTAGAAAATGGAGTAGTTAAAAAATTAGATCTAAGATTTAGATATTTAAATATATCTTCTGAATTTATACCTTCTTTTTCTCCTATTTTAATTCCAGAATTAGAAGATGGTACTTTAAGTATTCAATCTGGGTCAGTAAAGCCTTTTAACTCTCTTAAGGAGTTATATTTGAACAACGATTCTTTAAAAACGCTCCCTAAATGGATAAAATCACATTCTTCTCTTGAATCACTTTTATTACATAGAAATAAGTTAGCAACTCTTCCAAATTGGATAGAAGATCTCTTTAAACTTAAAAAATTAGGAATGTCAGGAAATAATATATCAACCCTTCCTAAATCTTTAAAGAACCTTAAATTACTTGAATATTTAGGTTTAAGTGATAATAATATTGAGTCTTTGCCAGAATGGTTAGGGTCGTTTTCTTCGCTCAAAAAATTATGGTTAGATAATAATCATCTAATTTCGCTTCCAGAATCATTAAAATCGCTCACTTCACTAAAATCTTTATATTTAGGAAAAAATAATTTGAAGACTCTCCCAGAGATATTTAATTCACTTCCTTCACTTAAAGCTCTATGGCTGGAAGAAAATAATTTAATAAGTCTTCCTGAGTCGATTGGTTCTCTTAATTCTTTGGAATATTTATGTTTAAACGATAATATGTTAACTTCCTTACCAGAATCGATATGTCATTTAAATACTCTGAAATATTTACATTTAAATAATAATAGATTAAAAATTATTCCAAATTCTATAAAATCGCTTTCATCACTCAAAGAATTATGGTTAAAAGGAAACAATATAAAGGAAATAGCTGAATGGGTAAAGGAATTAGAAAAAAAGGGTCTTTCAATTTATTTATAATTAATACTGAGACTATATTAAAAAAAATTGTTAGATCTAATCATTCCCCTCTTCTAAAAAAAATGGTTGATGAAAATTTATTTAGAACTTGTTTTTAAATATAAGGAAAATAATAGTATAAATGAATTTAAAAGAAAAAGTAAAGGTTGATTATGACAAAAAATAAGATTCGTCCCGCATCGTATTTATATCCAATGGCTGTAGTTCTTGTTGGAGCAAATGTAAAAGGAAAAGCTAATTTTAATGCGATAGGATGGGTAGGTGCGGTTGAGTTTAGTCCTCCATTGCTTACTATTTCTTCCAATCAACAACATTACACTAATATAGGCATAAAAGAAAATCAGACATTTAGCGTTAATACTCCTGGGGAAGACATGGCTGAAGTGATCGATTATTGCGGCTTAAAAACGGGAAAGAGAGAAGATAAATCTGAGATATTTGAAGTTTTTTATGGTGAATTAGAAACAGCTCCCATGATTGAAAAAGCTCCGTTAAATCTCGAGTGTAAACTAATTCATACAATTGACACAACAAAAATTGCTAACGCTAAAAATGGACACGATATCTTTATAGGGGAAGTAATTCAAGCTTACGCCGAAGAGAAATATTTAACAAATGGAATACCGGACATAGAGAAAATAAGACCCCTAATATTCTCACAGTATAAACCTGCTTATTGGACACTAGGTGAACAAATCGGTCCAGCTTGGAGCATCGGAAAAAACTATAAAAAAAAATAGGATTTTAAGCGTCTATTTAATTTTTTGATGATGTTTTTAAAAATAAAGAGGCATCGTTAATGAAGCGGAGTCAATATTGAAATCTTTCCTTCTAGTTACGAGTTCTTGAGTTTTTACTCACATAATAAATAAATCCTCTTTAATTTAGAGACTTCAATATAAATAATAGAGAATCTTTAATGGTATCCTTTTGGTACTTCTTTACCGCTATAGCTTGCTCCAATGGTTTCAGGAAACGCAAAATACGACCCTAAAAAAACAAGCAACACGCCTATTAGCATTAAGGATATTCCAAAACCAGCGCGCTTACAGAGTACGAGAATTAACCCGAATACTATCATTAAGACTCCAAGCGAAATGAAAATCGTCCCAAAAATGTAAAAAATTCTCGAAAAGAAATTACTCGCTTGGAATCTTAGATTTGGAGCGAAAAACGGAAAATAAATGAGAAGAAATCCAAGTATGCCAAAGAAAACCCAATACACCCATTTTGACTTCCTATCTTTTTTAATTATCACATAGTCGTCTTTATAAGGCATTTTACCTTTTTCCATTTATTTTTTATTTCAAATTTAAGCTCGTAATGTATAAATAAAACATCATTAATGTATCCTAAAGTATTTGATTCCCATTTGGTATCCCCCGCAAATGCAAACGAGAATAATTGAAACTACAATGACCCCTAACATTTTCCCCCGATACTTTGACCCGCCAACGATAAAGAATATTAACCCTAATACAATCCCTAATAACCCTATAATGGAGCCTAATGCTAAAAGGAATTCTATTCCCTCACCAATTTTTTCAAAATAGTCCGAACACATCGTAATGAATATAAAATGTATATATTTAAAAAAAAAATTCGAAATATTGAGAAATCGCATTTTTTTTTTTCTTTTAAATACTCACAATAGAATTTGTATCCAATACTCAATAATTAAAAAAAATTCAAAATGAAGCAAATTGAAGAGATCGGTACTTGTCCTAATTGTAGTTGCTCTATCTTCATCTACAAAACAAACAACTACAAGCGATTTGCGAAGTGCGAGATCTGCGGGTACGCGTATCCGTTGCCAAAACGGGGTTCGATTCAAAATTCCGCTTTGGTATGTCCAGCGAGGGAAGTACCTATATTAATAGTGGAAAATGCTAACAGCAAAGCGTATTTCTGGAGCGATAAACCGTGTTTTAGCTGCACAAAATTCGATAAATGCGAACAAATTAGCGAATTGATCGAAGAATTTACACAACTCAAGGTGTATGGTTATTAAAAAATATGTGATCTTCTTTCTTTTGTTGTTTTTATTGGTATTTTTGAACTTGGCGTTGTTTACGAAGTCTCATACCTCAGATTTAGTTGTTGTAAACGACCATAATAACAACAAAGTCGAGAACGACAAAAATATCTTATTAGAAAGCAAAGAATCTATTGAGAATAACACCCAAAACGAAGAAAGCGACCCATTTACGAGCGATTTAATGTTACCAGATAAAGTATATACGTTTACGCCTCAAGATAGCGTCGAAACCTTTGATAGCGTTTACTTAGGGAAGAAATTTACCTACTACATTTACATAGAGCTAGTCACCCCTCACAATGTCTCGTACATGAAGATTACCGTGTGGGATCCTGAAGACAGAAAATTTACATTGTTCGAGAGCGAGATGTTTTACAGCCCTGAGTACGGACGATATTTCGAGATTCCTTTCGGTACATCGGAAGAAGGTGAACATAAGTTCGAATTTTTCGCGAACGTAGACCAAAATTTTAACATGCTCATTCGAATCGAACAGGGACACAAGTGCTTACACGATAAAATGGGAGCTCAAGAAGCGGACAATTTAATATTGTATAAGGTAAACACATTCGACGATGGTGCCTATATCGAACATGATGTACGCTTTGAAACCGACAAGTCGTACAAATTCTACATCGGACGGGTTTCCGCTATTTCCATTGACGATGACAACGAAGTAAATGTGGACTACATTATCACTGATCCCGAGGACCTGGATTTCCAAATTTATTTAGACGAATTAATAGCGGACATCGACGGCGTGAACATTTTTTCCTTCGGTACCGCATTAGAAGGCGTGTATATTATTAAAATAACCATTCGTTGCGAAGTGGTCTGGGTAAATATTGCATACGCAATTGTGGACGATTTTGAGATTAGCGACGCCGTAGATGTTACCGAAACCGAAGAAGAGGAAGAGGCAAAAGAAGACGACGTGAAAGAGACTATCGAAAAAGTGTGGGACAATTCGACGGCGCTCCCTGCGGAATGGATCGTAGGCACATTCGTATTCATCGGAGGTACGATGGGGAGCATGACTCTGGTGTTAGTAAAGCATCGAAAACGGAATAAAGTCAGTCTAAACATAAAAGAGAAATGAAATAAATATTCCTTTTATTAAATTATTTTTTTTAATTCCGATTTTTCACTAATTATGGAGTTCATATTGTTAAATTAACTTGGAAATATTAAGAGAAACCTTACATTTCTCTCGTTTAAATCAAAAATAGAACTTTATAAATGTATTTTTAAATATAAAAGCAACATCAAAATAATTAATTATTTTTAAAAGAGAATTGATAGCCGACGAAACAAACATTTGGATAATCCTAAAAGGAGGTATTGTAGTTTTCAGCAGAGTTTCGAGTAGTTTTCTTGAAGACCAAATGTTTGGAATGTTGATGACGGCGTTAAATAATTTTGCTCGAGAAGTTACTAGTAGACACATCGATAATTTTGAATTAGCGGATCAACGCTTTTATTTAAAAGAACAAGAAGGATTACTATTTATTGTAAGCTGTTCAAAGTTCGAAAAAGAAAAAAAAATGCAGAAGGAATTAGATCATATAATAATGGTATTTTTCGAAAGATATCCTAATTTTTCCGAGATTTGGGATGGTAACATTAATAAATTTGCAGATTTTGAAGAAGTATTAAAATCTAAAGATTTTTCAGAGCATATAGCTCCAAACATTTAATATGTTATTCCAAAAATAAAAAAAAAAGGATAAAAAATATGATAATCAACTATTCAAGATAATATCTAAAGAATCGATTCTATGCTATAATTTAATAGTCGTTTTTTGTTATTTGGTACAACATTTTTGTTACCATTCATCTAGCATAGCAAGGACTTCTTGTTTGGTTTTATCGATTTCACTTTCCTTTTCGTTTTTTCTTTTTTCGAAAGAATAACTTTTATTAGAATATATGCGAGAATTAGAATTCATTAAACTTTGAAGCATAAATAAATTTGCTAAATCGTCGACTTTACTATTACTTTCTTGAGATCCTTTACTACTGAAAAAGGTACTACGGAATGTGCTTCCTTTCTTTCTAACCCTAAAAAACAAAAAAAGTCCTGCGGCTATTAATACGATTATTATAGCCATTGTTGGATTACTATTATAAAACATGAGGAATCCTATTATTAGTACCAAATAAATTAACATTTTCATTTTTTTTATCCCCTGAAAATATATCAAACATATTGATTATTAAATTTATAAGCATTTAAAAAAAAAATTTGAAATAAATTCTCATTAAGGCAACGAATTTATTTGTGTTCAAAATTTACAAGACAAATAATAGCAGTGACATGAATTTTAACTAGAATTCAGAATTATCCAAAATTAACTCAATCCTTTCTTAATGTAAATTGCGAAAATTTTGCATAATAAACTAAAACTCAATTTTCCTAAATTTTCTTTTTTTTTTTACGATTATTGTGTATCAAATTGATCTAGCTTGTTATACTTTTCTAGAAATTTTATTTTTTTAATTAAAACCAAAAAGAGAGAATCTTTGGAGAAATCTCGCTTTCCCTTATTTTTATGGCAATATTCCACTTTTATAATTTGTACTCATTTTTCCTCAAAGTTTTAGCAAATTTTTTATCGATCTAGATAGATTTAAATTATCTACACCGTCTCTTTATCTTCTTAAGAAAAATTGAAAAATAAGTGACTAATAAAAAAATGACTATTGATGGTTATAAAAATTTGCGTAATAGAATGTCAGATCGAAAAAGTAATCTATCAACTAATAAATCCGGATCTCTTACTGAATTCATGTGTGATGCGTGTGGCTCAACAAATATAGCCGAAACTCGAGAGCATTACGTTTGTCGTTCTTGCTGCGTCGTGTTGGAAGTAAAAAAATTAGAATATCATAGACCATACAACAATGACATTGTCCAATACGCTAAGTTAGGGACAACCAAGATCGGTTCTTTGAGAGAAAGACTTCGAAACCCTAATTTAGTTAAGTTAGAAAGGTTGAACAATATTAATTCTATAAAGAACAACGAAAAAGCTGTAGCAGAAAAAGCAAAAATTGAGATCTCAAGAATTTTCAATAGTCTTGATTTACCTCGGTCTTATAAGGAAGCTGCGTTTAAGTGTTTTAAGAATATTTACAAAGGTTTGAAACCTGGCACGAAATTCCGAGGCGTTCAAAAATTAGTACCGATCTGCATTTATTTCTGTATGAAATTTAACAATATTTCCATATCTGAATCTAAATTGCTATCCGTTTCTAAAATTTCTAAGAAGGATTTTAACGCGTTCAAGCTTCAAATTCATGATTTCTTTCCAAAATATAAGGAAAGAAATAGAAAAGATTATATTCTTCAAAAGGTTTTAGAAATTACCGAACGATTCCAATTAGATATGCTTTTCTATTATCAATCTAAGAAAATTTTATATAAATTATGGAACGATATTAAAAATACTAAAGACGATGTTGTAGCCGGATTAGTTGCCTCAATCTCTGCATTGTGCTCATATGAGAAGGTAACAGTAAGTGCCATTTGTAAGGAGTTAAATATTAAAAGTAGTACAATCCAGTTTCAAGTCAAGCAACGGATTTTTGAACGTTTTAGAATCGCTGGATTTTTTTTAAGTCTTCAGATATACTGAAAAAAGTAATGCAAAAAATGGGATTAATTGAATTAGTTCGTCATGCATCGTTTGATGGTGACAGAGAATCTAGTAATAAACCTGAAATTGTTGAGATTGAGTTAGGCAACGCCGCTCATTCTGTTTATGATCATTTTAATAATATTGAT
>JAUWBH010000210.1 GCA_030605085.1 Promethearchaeota archaeon
TTTTATAACTTAAATGATGCTATCATCAGCACCACCTTTAGCTATTAAAAAAGTGTAATCTGGATTTTCTAATAATTTTAATAGTTTCTTTTTTGAAACGATATGATAAGGCATAGTAGTTGAATGCCACGCTCGATCGTACAAATTTATTATGTTCTCAGCGTCATTTTTCGTAGCTTCACGAATTTCCGCTCGTAAAATATTATGCTCAGCTTTTTTTCTTATCATCTCCTCGAATTCTCTGGTAATATTTTCTACTGGGAGTCTCAACCGGATGAATTCCTCCCTAAATTTAACAAAACTATTTATAAATCTCCTTATTCTTACTAAAAAAGATTTTTTTCTCGACATCTCATTACTTTAACGTTTTGATTTCGTATCAGTGTTAAATAGAAAATAGATATTTACTTGTTTCAATAAAATTCTTCTAATTTATAAAACTTTACATCGAATTCATCGAATCCTAAGGATTTAATGAAATTATAAGAAGAATAATTTTTAATATGTACCTCACATCTAAGTTTGTTTGTTAATACTACTTTTATGATTATTTATTCAAAATCTTAGTATAATAATTCTTAAGCTTAAATCTTAAAAGAAAAAAACCGAGTCATAGAAAAAAATGAATTTTAACGGATCAATTTATTACATGATTAAAAAAAGGAGACCAATGACTTTTTTTGAGTTAAAATCGAAGTTAGGTATTCAGAATCCCTAGCTTCAGAAGAAGAAAAACGAAAATGGGAATTTTTTTTTTCAATGTGTTAAATGTAATTATAAAAATTTTCGTTTGGAATAACGATTCAATTTATTCTAAAAGTTAAGAAATAGCATTCCTAAATTTAAAGATAACACTAATTTTAATTAACCTACTTTTTCAGGATGGGGTAATACATGTTCGGGATAAAATAGAGAGAATTAGTGACAAAAGCGTAAATTATTAATGTTTAACGATTCCTAAATGGATTAGGTTTAATACACATATAATTAATAAAAAAAAATTTTAAAATTAGAATTATATTAGGGTTCCTCAACATTAAGGCCTACCCAAATATTACCATCGTCAGGGGTCTGAACATAAACACCATCAGTCTGGCAATCCCAAGTCGTATTCCCTACAACCGTATTGTAATCGGAATTGGAGTACAGATAAATACCATATCCATCTTGATTAAGTCCTTGAATGTTTCTAATTACATTCCCTACAACCGCATTGCAATCGGAATCTCCCAGATTAATACCAAATCCGTAATTCCATCCTTGAATGTTTATAATTACATTACCAGTAAGCGTAGTCCAACGGCTATTATATAAAGAAATACCAAATGCTTCACTACCAATCTCAACAGCATTAATAGTATCAATCGTATTACCACTAAGCGCATTGTAATCGGAATAATATACATAAATACCCCATGCGGACGAATCACCAGAAGTGACATCATTAAGCGTATTACCACTAAGCGCATTGTGATAGGAATATAGAAAATATGTGAAAAATTTAAATTATTTAATAAGGTTTAAGTTTTAGAATAAATTTCTTATCAATTCCTCGAATTCTTTAGTAATATTTTCTACTGGGAGTCTCAACTGGATGAATTCCTCCCTAAGTTTAACAAAACTATTTATAAACCTCCTTATTCTTACTAATTTTTTTCTCGACATCTCATTACTTTAACTTCTTGATTTCGTATCAGTGTTATATAGAAAATAGATATTTAATTAGTCATCGCTTATCTCTATTCATAACGATTTTTTTGTTAAATTTATTTATAACACACTAAATAGTACTTATTCTAAGGTTAATAAATAGGTTTAATAATTAATATTAAATCTTACAGGTTTAACGTGGCTATATGTTTCCCGTTGAGGTACACCAAGAGTGTCCGTCCATTATTGGTCTCTTGGACCTCACATATTTATTAAATATTTTAATATATGTTATTAAATAAATCAAAATTAAAATCCCCAATAAGTAATTTTATAAAGTAAGGATCAATTATAAAATAGCCGTTTCTTTTTTTTTTTCTACGTTGACATCACCCAATTCTCCATGTTTGGTAGTTTCCTCAGTTTTAAATTATTAATATAGAAGCTACCTCGTACATTCCGATCTATTCGGATATCATATAGTCTTTCTGGTCATTCCTTTCTTGTTAAATTCTATTTTATGGTAAATTCGGTTAATCTTACAAATGAATGAAAAATTAAAAATTAACTCCTTTTTATTTTTTCTCTAATATACACCCCCGACTAACTAATTATGCTAATTCTGGAGAAATCAAACCTTTTATTATAAATTTACCACGGCGTTCCTGTCGATTTGTATTTCATTTAGGAGTTCGGGATGATTTCCAACAATTACCACCGCAAACTTTAAAATGCACTCAATTTTTTAAAACAAAATAGCTTTATCATTCAACGCAGATATAATGAATAATGGATTCTAAAGATTTAAATAAATGACAAAAATTAAAATCATTATGGATATTAAATCTTGAAAAAAATTTAGGTAAAATTATTATAATAAATATTAGGAGTTCTTAATGATTGAAAATACCCTCCCTCTAATTAGGAAAATTTTTATAGGTCGACATTTAGAATTACGACGATTAAGAGGGCTATGGGATTTAGCTTGTCAAGATGAGGAGCATTTGGTTTATGTTCTCTTAAACGCCCCTGGTGTGGGAAAAACTACTTTAATTAATCATTTTGGAAATATGCTCGAAGCAGAAGGAAAGGGGCTTTCTATAAAATTTGTTTGTGACAGTGGCTATAATTCTCCTGAAAAAATAAATAAAGAAATTCTAAACGCCGTTCAGAAGGCTATTAAAAAAAGGATTCAAACTCTCGATAAACATTGGATGTTAAAGGGGGAAAATTTAGATTTGGAAGAAGAGAAAGAAGATTTCCAATATTTAAAAAAGAATCTCCGTGATATATTGAAACAACCAGAACTCGACCTTTATAATGTATATGATATTTTGAATCGATTATCTATTATAATACCCCTCTTTTTTGCTGCCGACGAAATCCAAGAATTTCAAAAAACCTCATTTAAAATCCCATTAAATAAAGAAGATGAAAAAGAAGATGGTGAAAAAGAAACGGCATTACACTATTTTACCCGTATATTAAAAGCTTTAATAAATTCAAGAATTTTGATAATCTTATCTGGGACTCGCTACCATATTTTAAGTCAAATTGGTGGTAATATTGGGTCTCCCATACGACAAAAGGTTACGCCAATAATCGTAAGAAATTTCGAAACGGAAGAAATATTTGCATATGTTGAGCAAGTCAGAATATTAATTGAAGAAGAAGGCGTTAAACAAGAGATAGAAAATATATCTAATCAGTTGGAAAATTATCGACAGTTTCTTTTTGCGTTCAGCGGAGGGCATCCTCGCACTATAGCGAATATAACTGATCTTTTTCTAAACCATCTTTCTTTTCTAACTTCTAATTCTCAATATCAGAATTACGATGCTTTTATGGATTTTATCCTCCCCAAAGTTGAAGAATTTTTTAGTAATACCTTATTATCTTCGATTCATAAAAAGGCACTTTCAAATTTAACCGCAAGCGAAGGATTCTCTGAGATAAAAAATTGGATTCTTAATTATGGTTCACGCGGGCAAGCTCTCGGACAACGCCCTACTTTAACCAACAACTCACTGTTGGACGATGAGATGAAAAGAATAACTTACGAATTGATGAATATTGGTATTATGGTTCAAAACGGTAGTTATAACTATCATCTCACGAGTTATTTCCATTTCCTCGAATTCCTTAAAATTTATGACGAGCCTTACGAAAAATTTCTCAAACAAGTACTCCACAACAAATATTTTAAACTCATGTGTGGGCGCCACTCTGGTTTGGGATATACTTTTGAAAATATCTTCATGTCCACTCTTATAATACATGAAAATAAAGACAAAAAAGAAGTGTTTATACCCTTACAATCATCTCGGCTTAGAACACTTAAGGTTTTAAGGGGAAAATTGAAATGGTCGGAACTCCCGCTTGAATTAAACATTTTATATCACACACCGGAAGCTAAAGCGGTCGATGCGTACGTTCTTCAAGAAAATGAACTCTTATTAATTCAAATAACAACTGCTAATCCGCCTGATTCTTCAAAAATTGATGTTTTACTGTCAGAAATTGAAACTATTTTAAATATTCGCTTAAAAATAGGAAAAAAACATAAAATCCGGGGTTGGCTTGTTTCTCTTTTTGATTTTAAATGTGAACTTCCTTCAAACGAGAATCTTTTTATTACAGCTGGCGACCAACTCATTCCACTTTTGGGAGAACGACTTTACATGAAACTTAAAGAGGTTAAAATCTCATTTAGCAAAATTGCAATGTAATTCTAACCTATTAAGTCTAGAAATGTTTCTCATTATATAATAATCTTTAATATTGCTTTATCATTCAACATAGATATTATTTCAACTGTTCGTTGAAATTCTATAAAAACTTATAATTTCTTATAAAATTCAAAAATTTTTCACTCTTGTGGGTTATAAATTTTTGAACTTCCTTTTGAATTTTAATACTAGTTATTCATCAATATGTATCATGAGTTCAGAGCGATCATTAAAAATTGGAGATGTTGCCACTCTTTTAAATAATTACATTTTATAGAGATATCATGATATGAAGATACTTCCAAAGGGAAGAAATAATATCAACTACAGCAACTTAGCTGCTGCTGCATATCCATCAGTTCCTTGAATGTTTCTAATTAAATTACCAGTAAGCCTAGTCCAACGGGAATTAAATTCATAAATACCATATGCTTCACCACTACCAGAATAAATATTATCAATCGTATTACCACTAAGCGCATTGAAATTGGAATTTTGTAACCAAATACCGGATGCTCCGTCATCTCCATCATCACCGTCATCTCCTTTAAGTGCTCCTGTTTGCACCTGCATAATAGAATATGCTCCAATACTCAGTCCCAACGCTCCTATAATAACCCCTAAAATCGCTATTGCAAATAAATTTTTTTCTCTCATTAAAATACACCTTTAAATTTTTATTTTTAATTGATTTTTTAATTAGATTACATTATTTAAATATTTAGATCCAACCAACTTATATTTAAAGGTTTAAATAACAAAACTATTTATAAATCTTCTAATCCTAAATATTTACTTGTTTCAATAAAATTCTTCTAATTTATTATAATTTTACATCGAATTCATCGAATCCTAATGATTTAATGAAATTTTAATACGAATAATTTTTAATATATACCTCACATCTAAGTTTGTTTATTAATACGACTTATATGATTATATATTTAAAATCTGAAAATTTTATAGGAAAAATCTGTAAAATTTAAATTATTTAATAAGGTTTAAGTTTTAGAATAAATTTTATGTACGAAAATTACACAAATATTGAAAAAAATGATAACTCCAGAGCATGTAAAAGAAATATTAAGCAACCATTGTATAAATCTACGGTTTCATGCTAGAGGTGGACAAGGAAGGAGGTGTTTCCTCCTCCTCCTCAAAAGGAGGCGTTACTGCTTCTAATCTCTGTGTCGAAGCTTTTAAAGGACAAGGAATTTGTCAACCAAAGTTCGGAGCTGAACGAATGGGAAGCCCTACAGAGAGTTATGTAAGACTATCGTATAATCATGATTTAGTTAGATCAAATGAGCAAGTTTACGGCCCCCATTTCGTCAGTATACTCGATCCTTCTCTGCTTGTAGAAGTAGACGTAGCAGCGGGTATGCCCCAAGGTGGGTGGCTTATTGTGAACACCGTTATGAATCAATTGGAAATTCAAGACATCGTTAAAAGGAAAAATTTAAGCATTGCTACGATTGACGCTACTCGAATTGCTTTAGATGTTTTAGGGAGAAATATAACGAATACTATCATTTTAGGTGCTTTAATTCGAGTATCTCACCTTTTTACTCTCGAAGAATTATCGGACGCAATTATGAGACGATTTAAAGGTGAAATTGCGGGGAAAAATATCGCTGCCATTAAACAAGCAATAGAAGAAACGTGTATATACGAAAGCGGGGTTGAACTTGACTTTACGCACGACACAAAAGTTCCTTGGCAACAAGTTGAATTAGGTCTGCCAGGATTTAAAGAAATAGATGAAGCAGGAGTATGGTATTGCGATGAGAAAGTGCTTCAAGTAGGGAGCGATCAGGTCAATACAGGGTCATGGGGTGAATGGGAAATTATTTGGGATAAAGCTACGTGTACTGATTGTGCACAATGCTGGTATATTTGTCCGGACTTTGCCATTGTAAGAGAAAAAGGTGATGATGGATTGTGGCATATGTCTGGAATTGATGTATATCATTGTAAATCTTGTCAAAATTGCTTGAACATTTGTCCCGTAAATGCTATAAGTAAAAGGTTAAAACAAGCCCCTGCATCTTGTGCTGCGCCGGAAGAAAGTGGAGGTGATTAAACAATGTCGGTCGAACCAATGAAACTTTTTTTCCGTGAAATTAAGGAACCTATTGAGACTACGATGATTGGAAACTACGCCGTAGCAGGAGGAGTAACTCAGACAGATCCTGATGTAATCTGTGCGTTTCCTATTACTCCACAAACTCAATCTGTAGAAGGACTTGCTGATGTTGTCCATCAAGGAAGATTGAAAGCAGTATTTGTAAATGTAGAATCAGAATTGGCAGCGATAAGCTATTCTACCGCAGCGGGTGCGGTTGGCGCGAGAGTGTTCACAGCTACGGCTTCTCAAGGATATTTATTAATGTCAGAAGCCTTACCTATGGCTGTTGGGTGGCGAGTTCCTTTAACAATGATGATTTCAGCACGTGCTTTTAACGCTCCTAATTTATCGATATGGAATAGTTGGGAATTTGTGTTAACAGATTATGGCTGGAACTGTATCGTATCTGAAAATGTTCAAGAAACATATGATGCTGCGATTCTTTCGGTAATGATCGCTGATAATTCACTTTTTCCTACTATGTTTGTACATGATGGATTTATAATTTCTCATTCCGTCCAGAATTTAACCCTAATTCCCGATAAAACTGTTCGTAAATTAACTCCTAAAAAGCCGCGGCACACTATTAACCCTAAGAAGCCTGGAACTTGGGGTGGCATAGTAACTCCTAGTTTCTTTATGGAGGGAAGAAAAAATCTTGATGAGGCAAAACAACCTGTATTAGGAATCATGAGGGATGCCTTTAAACAATTTGAAAAAGCAACAGGCCGCCAATATGACTTAATTGAGACTTACAATCTCGATAATTCTAAAAAAATTGCCTTTATTACTATGGGTTCTATGTGTGGAAATATCATAAGTTGGATGACTAAAAATAAAGATGTTGGACTCATCAAGGTACGTGCATATCGCCCATTTCCTTACGAGGAGTTACAGAAAATCGTCCAAGAACATAATATAGAAAAGTTAATTATTTTAGAAAAATCTGATTCGTTAAATAATCTCTTACCTCCATTCTCTACTTCTGTAGCAACTGCGTTATATCCAATTGGGACTTTGTTTAGAAGTTTCATTGTTGGACTAGGAGGTAGGGATGTTACAAGAGATGAATTTTCTGTGGCCAAAAAGAAAATGGAAGCTGTTACAGATATGAAAGGGCAGTTATACTCCTATCTAGGTGTTAGAGAAACAAAAAATAAAATATTAGGGGTGGATATGTAAAAATGTCAAAGCCAGAAAGAAATATAATTAATGTGGAAGATTTACTTGCGAGAGATGAAAAATCTTCTTCTTTAACTTTTTATAGGTAGTTTTGTGAGACGATTTTATCTTCAATGATAAAATTGTTTTCTAGTTCTAATTTCGATCATCTCGAAATTTAGTTTTAGACAAATCAAAGTCAATATTAATGTACGACAAAATTCATATTTTATAAATCCTATTATTTTAATGCAAAATTATAAAAGTTATTAAAATTAGAATAATGAGGAAGTTTTTATCATGATTAATTTAGAAAAAGCAATGGATAAAGCAAAAGAAGTAATAATAAAGATGAAAGGATTGGATACTGAATTTTATGGAAAACCGATGATTGATTGGCTTAATTTTGAAACTGTAAAGAAAGATGAAACAGAAACAAGTTTTATATTAAAATCAAGTCTGAGACCTATTATGTTCACTCCAGAGCAAGTATCTTTTGAAATTCACGTAAATAAGGAGACTGGAGAATTAGATGATTTTAAAAGATTGGATGACTAAAAAGAATATTGTTATTGATTCTGGAGCTTTAGAAAAATATTATATATTATCGCTTGAGGCTTCTACAAAAAAGTATGCTAAAGAAAGATTTAAACTCTTTTCAGATTTTTTAGAAAATAAAAAACTCTATGTAGTTCCTCAAGTTTTTGCAGAGACTTATTCATTACTTAAGCGAGATGCTAGAACAGATTCAAAATTAATTTATTGGTTAGAACAAATAAGGGATCATTTTAAATATTTAATCGAAGAGCATATCTCAAAAGACGAGATATTAAAGGACAAGAGTTTTTTAAAATTCGGTTTTACAGATATTGCTCTAAGTAAGATTATTCGTAAAGATTGGATTTTTTTCTCTATTGATCGACCCTTAATTAATTTATGTAATTCAAGAGGTTTAGAAGCTCATCATCTTGAAGAAATCTTTATTTTTTAATTAATTTTGTCGTAATTAAAAAGGGCAACAAAATTTTAAATCTTTGAATTTTTTAAAGAGATTCAAGAATAATATTTTTGGGATTCAAATTTTGATAGATAAATCTCAATCTCAAAACTATTTAAAAGTAAAAAAATAGGCTATCTTTAATTATATTCAGATTCCGTCTTTTTTTTTTTGGAAGATATATCCACTTAGCGGGTTCTACTTCGAAATGCCAAACATCTTTAAATAGATTGGTACTTTCTATTAATTTTTTTGAATTCTTAAGTTTACAAGTTAACAACTTTTTTTAAAATTTTCTTAAGTCTTCTTTAATTACACATCCGACATTATTTTAAGTAGTGCATTATACTCCATTACAGTAGGTTCAAGT
>JAUWBH010000036.1 GCA_030605085.1 Promethearchaeota archaeon
GAAATTAAAGCTATTATTGGAGGCTTTCACGGATTCAGAAAATATCCCTATTTAGAAGGAATTGACTTCATAATTCCTTGTCATTGTACACAAAATATAGAAGATATACAAAAAAGATATCCTAATCAATTTAAGAAAATATGTGTTGGCGATTCTTTTAAATTTTAAGTTTTTTCTATAATCTCCGTAAAAAAAACATTGAATATTCTGTTTTTATAGTATTTTTAAATCTAAATATTAGAAGAAAATTGACACATTTTTTCTTGATATAAGTTGTAATTAAAAAAAAAAGATTTTTTGAAAAAATTATTATCTAATTTGTACCTTAGGAGTAATTTTAGAAGCTCCTCCAAAATTCGTAATAACAGGACAGTGGCTTAAGACTTTCTCCATTAATTCATTAACTTTTTCTTCTGGAGCGTCAGCTTTGATTCTGATCACAGGTTCAAGTTTGTCATATCCTGCTAACTTAGAATCATCAATTCCAAAAATTGCACCTAAATTAATATGACCTCTTGAAAAAACTTTCAATTCTAAAATTTTGATATCCATGATATTAGCCCAAAACTTAGTTACCGCAACAATACAAGCTCCAATTGAAGCTAAAATCACTAATAAAGGAGAGGGCCCTTTATTTGTCCCATCCAATCCACCAGGAGCATCGATAAGTAATTCAAAAGGATCTCCTGCTGGATTTCCCATCGTACACTTAACTTGCATACCCTCAGAAAGCATTTCACATTCGATGTTGAAATTTTTCTCTCCTGCATTCCAATCTGCCTTAATTATGTCGTAAGTCTCTTTGAAACTCACCATTCCAATCGTCTCTTTTATAATTAATTATCTCTTTTTTTTTGTTTTTTATTCATAAAGAATGATTATTCAAATTATTTATAAAATATAAAAATTTTCAATTTTATTCTGATATCCATATGAATAAAGAAAAAAAAATTCATCTCATCAAAATAAATGAATAAATTAAGCTATTAAAATAAATTAAAATTCTTAGTTTTTGATGAAAAGATATATTATTTCTTTTAATTTAAAAGAACTAACAACAAGAGCCATTATTGTTATGGAAATGAAAAAATTTCATATTAAATAAATTGAACTTCAATTCAAAAAGATTAATTTACTTTTTTTCTCTCTTCAGGAATTCTTTTTAATGCTTTAATAAATCCTAAGTTGACATTAGTTAGAATCACACTCATAATAGGATTTAATGGAATTTCTTTATTATTTATTAATAATTTTATATCAGCCATAATTTCTACTTTTAAATTATTTCCTATTTAAAAATTTATTAAAAACACATCTCCCCATGAAATATATATAGAGGCTTTTAAGAAATATTTTAATTTTGAATAGTTATTCATTAAATATAAATTATTAAGTTAATTCATTAAACATGAAATTTTAAAAAATTAAGAAATATAAGTTTGGAATGACAATAAAAGAGTTTTCTTTTTCAATTACAAATGTATTTGACAATAGATGCGCTAAAAATGGTTATTTAACTGGTTTTGGATTCTCGGCATTAATCTTTAATAATTTTTCTCAGAATTATTTATTATTCGATACGGGTGGTAGTGGCAATATTTTAATCCATAATATTAATAAAATAAAGATAGATCTTCTAAAAATCAATAAGATAATAATTTCTCATAATCATTCTGATCATACAGGAGGGTTAAGTGAGATATTACGAAGAAATTCGAAATGCGAAACCTATGTACCAAATGATAATAAAATCTACTTTAAAAGATTATTTCCAGAATTAAAGATACATGGCATATCAGAATTAGTTGAGATCGAAAAAAATGTTTATTCCTCTGGACAATTAGGAACTCATTCAAAAGAACAAGCTTTATTTTTAAAGACTAAATATAATCAATTTATATTAATTGTGGGTTGTACACATCCAGGATTGGAAAACTTTATCTTAAAGGCACATAAAACAAATGAAATTAAAGCTATTATTGGAGGCTTTCATGGATTCAGAAAATATTCCTTTTTAGAAGGAATTGACTTCATCATTCCTTGTCATTGTACACAGAATATAGAAGATATACAAAAAAGATTTCCTAATCAATTTAAGAAAATATGTGTAGGTGATTCTTTAAAATTTTAAGTTTTTTCTATAAAGAAAATAAAATTAAAAAAGAGGCTGTATCTTAATTTTTTTCACTTTTTTAACCTTTGAATGTCTATTTATTTTGTTATAAATATTATTAATATATATTCATAACAATTTTCTTGAAATTAAAATTTAATTCTTTGATAAATTCAGCTATTTCAAATATTTTAATTAAAAAATTCTTTCATCAAAATAAGTGGTTAATTTCAACCATTAAAATAAATCAAAGTTCTTAATCCTTACTGAAAGTATATATTTTACTAAACTAAATTTAAGAAAATCAATAATAGGAGTCATTACTATTATGGAAATGAAAAGATTTCATATTAAATAAATTGAATTTATTGTTATAAAGAATATATATTCATAATTTTTTTCCTACAATTCTATATCAGAAGTTTTTAATTAAATTGTGAATAAATAAACATATCTTATTTTGGTAAGATTAATATTTATTTAAATTGAAAAAACCTATAAAAAAAACGAAAACAACAAGAAGTGAAAATAAAATGGCTGTAAAAGTAGCATTTTGGCAAAATTCTGATTGCTGGGGTTGTCACCAAAGCCTACTTAATTTACATCTAGCGCTTTTACCGGTGCTTCCAGCATTAGAAATTGTCTATTGGCCAGCAGTAGTTGATTTCAAATATGATTCGTTGAAAGCTAGAGCTCCAGGAGAAATTGTTGTTGGCTTCATTGAAGGTAGTCTCCGAACTAATCAAGACATTGAAGGCACAAAACTAATGCGTGAAAAATGTGCTATTATTGTTGCTTTTGGTAGTTGTTCATGCTATGGAAATGTTCATGGCTTAGCTAACCAATGGAGCAAAGATGAACTAGTAAAGCGTAAATTTTCTGAAGTTGAAAGCATAGCTGATGGAAGTGGCGGAGAACCTACCCAACATGTACCTGGTTTTACGGATAAAATTGTTCCTGTTGATGAAATTATTAAAGTAGATGCTTATATAGCAGGATGTCCACCAAAATCAGAGCAGATCTTTTCTGCCATAGGATTTCTATTGGGTCAAAAGCCATTCCCCATGAATGATCTTGCTTTTTGTAATGATTGTTCATTAAATCAATCGGGATGTCTATTAGATGCAGGCAAATTATGTTTTGGCCCAGTTACTAGCATAGGCTGTTCGATGAAATGTCCTAATGCTGGAAATCCTTGTGTGGGATGTATGGGACCTGCAAAAACAGTCTCTGTTCGGGCTTCAAAGTTAAACGATATGACTAAAAATCTCACTTCAGCAAGTTCCGGTGATAAAAAGAGCACATATGAATTTCTATCGCTATTTTTAAATGTACCATTAATGGCCGGTTTTGACTTAGCAGGGGATATTCTGAAACAAGTTAAGAAGCGTGGTACTCCAGAAACTCCATTAGCAAACTTACCATCTGATACAGAAGCTATTACTTCTAACATGTTAGGATTTTTAAGAGATAATCGGGATTTCACCGACATCTCAAATGTTTGCGATACATGTGATAGGATTATCGGCAGTAAATCAACAATGACTAAAGTTAAGAGAGATTATGAAGGACTCCCAAATATGGAAGATTGTTTAATTGAACAAGGTTATATTTGCATGGGTCCAGTTACTAAAGCTGGCTATGGTGCCTTATGCGTTCGGGTTAATGCTCCATGTTCAGGCTGTTATGGTCAAACTGTATGGAATGTTAATCAAGCAGAAAGGTTTGCTGACACGGTACTTAAAGAATTTAACATAAGCTTATCTAAAGAGGATTTGCTTGCTCAGGTTAAAGATCCTATCGGTACCTTTGAGAAATTTACATTAGCATCAAGAAAAGGAGGTGTGTAAAGAAATGGTGAAAAAAATAGTAGTAGAGCCCATAACTCGATTAGAGGGGCATGGTGGAATGAGAATAGTTCTTGGAGATGATGGAAAAGTACAAGATGTTCAATTTAATGTCCAATCAACAAGGTTTTTTGAAAAGTTCTGCGAAGGTCGATATTGTGAGCATGTACCAAGAATCACTCCTAGAATTTGTGGTATTTGTCCGATTCCTCATCATCTAACTCCAACAAAAGCAGTTGAAGATGCTTGGGGCGTTCAAATTCCAACATCGGCGTATAAATTACGACAATTATTAATCAACGCAAAGCAATACAGTTCACATGCATTACATTTTTATGCATTAGCCGCGCCTGATTTCTTATTGGGACCAATGGCAGATCCTGCATTAAAAAATGTCGTTTATGTAATAAATAAGATGCCTGATGTTGGGGCCATGGCTTTAAAAATGATGGACTTTGGACAAAAGTTATGTGCAGAAGTCGGTGGTAAGGCAATACATCCAATCGCAGCGATTGTCGGCGGGATGAAAAAACCTATGGACGAAGATGCACGAGATAAGTTCCTTAAAGTAATTGACGAACAAATCGAATTCAGTAAGAAAACAGTAGAGATTGGTTTAAAGGTCATAACCGATTATTGGGATGTTGTTGCCAATGTTGGCGTTGTACCCACATATTATGTTGGTATGACAAAGAACGGCGTACACGACATTTACGATGGAGACATTCGTATTGTTACTCCTGAAGGAGAAAAGAAAGATTACGACGTTCACAACTATTTGGATGTTTTAGGCGAACATATCCCAAAGCATTCTTACGCAACTCACATGTATTATAAACCAGCAGGATATCCTGAAGGGATTTATCGAGCGAACACTTTAGCCATGATTAATTGTGCTGATAAGATGGCAACACCCTTAGCAGATGATGCTTTAAAAGCGATGAGAGAAAAAATTGGTACTAATATAATACACCATACATTTGCATATCACTGGGCGCGATTAATTGAATTAGTTGAGGCAATTGAGATGGTCGCGACTTTACTTAAAGACCCTGATATCGTCAACCCAGATTGTAAGACATTAGATGTTGAACCCCGAGAAGGAGTAGGTGTTGCTATTACCGAAGCGCCAAGAGGACTTCTGTTATATAATATTTGGTCAGACGCACAAGGTATTTGTAAGAAGTTAAACCTTTTAGTTGCGACAAATCACAATATCGCAGGAATCGAGAAGACATTAATGCATGTAGCTAAACAAGTATTTGAAGACAAGGCCTTAGAAGGAATAAAATTACCAGATCCATGGATAAAATAAACTAAATCAAAATTAATATAGAGTGTGAACAAATAAAATGAGCGATATACCAGAAGGAGTAGTAAATATCTTAGAAATGATAGTCCGCTGTTTTGACTGCTGACTATCGTGTGCCGCTCACATCACAGTTGTAGATGAGAATGGTAAAGAGATTTACTCTCGTGAGATGCACGTTGGTTTAGGATGAAATATCCAATAAAAATTATAGATTGGATATGACTGCCCTTGCACGGGTTAAAACCAACAAATATGGAAAAAAATGAATTGGAAAAAAACTCAAAAAAAAAACGTGAAAAAAAATGGCATTACCATTGGGTATAGATTTTGAATTTAGGAAACTTATAATGGATGTACACATTGGATCTGATAAGATTAAATACTACTATCAATGCAGTAGATGTACGGATAATTGTCCTGTTGCTGCTGTAGCAAACCCATTCTATGAAAATGTTTTTGATCCTAGATTGATTGTCTTAGGGACTCTTTTAGGATATAAAGATGTAGTTATGTCCTTAGTTTCTGGCAAAGGATCGATTGTCCCTTGGGGTTGTACGGTGTGTGACACATGCGACACTGTTTGTCCGCAAGCCATTGAGATTACCGAAATTATTGGCTTAGCGAAAAATGTGGCTACTGGAGCAGGATTAGCACCAGATAATATCGTAGCTCAAGCAAAAGCAATTTTTGACAATGCTAAAGCAATTCCATCTCAACCTGCAATTGAACGGAGACGTGAACAATTAGGCTTGCCACCGGTGGCGGCACCAGATGTTAATGAAGTACAAACTCTATTGAAAAATATTGGTGCTGATAAGAAATTATAATCAACGGAGGGAAAAAAAAATGACAGAGTATAAATTATTTGAAGGGTGTGTAATCGGAAATAGAATACCATTTATTGAGGCTTCTTCCAGAAAAGTTTTGGATAAAATTGGAGTTCAAGTCTCACAAGCTCTTTTTGCGTGTTGTCCTGATCCTACTGGAATGAAATGCTTTGATAATACCGCTTGACTTACAATGGGTGCACGAAATTTGTGTTTAGCTGAAGCTGAAAGTAAAGATATACTTTCATTATGCAACGGCTGTACTAACACGTTCCGTGGAGTAGCGTACCAATTAAAGCATGATTCCAATAAAAAGGAAGCAATTAACAAAGAATTGGCTAAGATTGGGAAAGAGTATAAAGGTTCAATCGATGTTAAGCACTTTGTCGATGTTTTAAAATCGAATCTTGACGCAATAAAGGGAGCAATAAGTAAACAAATGAGCAGTTTAAAGGTTGCTTGTCATCCGGGATGTCATTACATGCGTCCTACAGAATGGATGGAGTCTGACGATCCCTTACGTCCTAAAAATTTGAAAGAGATTGTGGCTGTTACTGGTGCTAATGTTGTTGATTATAACGAATTAGCACTATGTTGCGGAAACGCCGTATCAGGTCCGTTTCCAGAGCATGGCGATGCAATTCTAAAGCAGAAGCTAGATTCTATGAAAAAAGCGGGTGCTAATGTAATTGTCGTAAACTGTCCTGCCTGCTTCCAACGATTTGACACATCCCAAAGAGATCTCTCGAAGAAGTTTGAAGCAGAGTATAATCTTCCCGTTCTTTATGTAACGGAATTATTAGCTTTAGCTATGGGAATAAGTGCTGAAGATATTGGGATGAAAAATCATCGAATTAGACGAGATACATCTATAGAAAGTCTCTAATTACAAAAGATCCAATAATTTAATTTTTTTTTATTTTATTTTCTTATTCTAATTTTATAAATTTCATTCAAAATGATTAGCATCAATTTTATTTTGTAAAATTAATTTAGTTTTAACTGAATTACATACCTTTACTATGGAGATTAGGCAATGAAATAGCATTGAAGTTCCATAGGATCCGTTTGAATATTGTATAAGGAAAAAAAAATAATGATTTTAAATATCCCAGAATAATTTTTTAAGAATTTTGTTATTAAAACTTACTATATTAGTATTGAGAAACGACTGAAAGGTTTCACAATTAAAATCAAATACTTTAAACATCTTACTCTCTTTTATAATGATGTTCCTCAGGATGAACCTCTTTAACAAATGTGAAATCAAAAATTTCATCAATCTCTAAGATTCTTTTTATATACCCTAATCTATGAAGAGTGTTTATAAATCCACTTGTTGAATTTATATAACCATCCGAGAGGGCTATACAGTATTTTGGTGAAATCTCAAGAACAGATTTAACATACTCTTTATTGATTATTGGAAATGTACTAGCTATTTTCTCAGCAGCTTCCATTGGAGATGTTCTGAGCAACTTGGAGGCGTATTTATGATGTGAAAGAAATTTGATAATGTATTTTGGATTATTTTTAATAATGTTTTCGTGGAAAAAAATACCGTAACTTGGATTATTTGGCAATAAATTATCTGGTGGAATTATTAAATGTGAATCCAAAATTGTAGAAGCAAAGACCGCTAATGCAGGTGTTCCTACGCCACCTTCTAGAATGCCCTTTTTCATATCTAATGCTATGAATTCTGCTTGTTTGTAATTTTTTACTTTGATTTCGTCTTTTAAATTATGTTTTTCTAAGTAATAATTAATAATAGCATCGTGAATAGAGCCACTACTTGGAGTTCCTATCGTACTTCCTTTAAATTGAGCAAGAACCTCATACATATCATTATTTAATTGTGAAATAGGCTTGTAATTCATTTTACCAATCGTAATTGTTCCTTCAACATGGCCTCCAGCAACACATTTGATAGGAACCCCTTTATCAATACCAATTATAGCAGGAGGTATTCCCATATACCCAATATCTAACTCTTTCTTCCTAAAAGCTTCAACCATAGCAGGACCTGTCCCATAGAGAATCCAATTAATTTCCGCTTTGAGATCGTCTTTTAATTTTTCAGTATCCATTAAAATAAAATTGGTATGATAAGCCGTTGATAGATGTCCAATACGAACCGTTTTTTTTTTAATCTTAATCACCAAGATATGTTAAACTATGAAGTTTATATTTAGTTCGTTATATATTTTTATCTTTTTTCTCTTTTTATTTTTTCTTTCAAAATCCCTATAAAGCTTGATGGTGAGAATACACAAATCGACTGCGAGATAGGAAATATTGGATATTGGATTGAGGGAGAAGCTTTAGTTATTTTTTTTGGAAAAACACCTCATAGTACAAGTGATAAACCAAAAGCAGCATCTGCAGTTAATATATTTGCTAAAATTGAAGGGGATTCTACAATTTTTAAGCAGTTTGATACATTTTCCAGATCTGTGAAAAAAGGAGATTAGAGAAAAATTAACCAGAGAATTAATAAAATTATGTTATTTAAAATTCTTAATTTTTTTTAGGAAATATGATTATATCTTATTAAATAAACTTTTAATTATTTTAATCAATTAATCAATATTATAAATTTAAAAAAGTTGATCCACTAAATTATAAAATTAAGAACTTTATTTATGATTCATATAAAAATTGCTTTCTTGTCTTTATTAGCAGATCTTACAGGAATAAAAGAAGTTACGGTTCCTTTAAATGAAAATTCAAGTATTAAAAATATATTTGAAAAACTGTCCATTAAATTTGGGAAAAATTTTGAAAATTTTTTTTTTGATACTTCCGGAAATTTAAACAAATATTTAATAATAGTTTTAAACGGAAAAGATATTCGATTACTTAAAGGATTAGATACAATCATTCAAAACAATGATGAGATTTCTTTTATTCCGGCAATTGCAGGAGGTTAATTTATCATTTTGCTAAAATGAGAATAATTGGCATTTGAGCGCAACTCCTACAAGATTAGGTCTCTGATCTACAATAATTTTTTATATTTCTTTTATTTTCTTATTTTATTAATTATTAAGATAATTAATGCGATGAGAAAGAAACATATAGCTAAGAATAATAGAACAAACTTAATCAGAGCACATAATGAAGCAATAAAAGGAGAACCCATATCGATGTATGCGTCATTCCCTAACATCAAGAGTAAATTAATATTTTCAATTACATCAAAAACTCCAGCAACTAAAGGTGTTATTGTGATATATAATCCGTAATTTTGGAGTTTTCCTTCTAATTTACGAGTAACTAGTAAAATGCATCCCGCCATAAAAAAGCTGTAGCTTGGTATATATAGAAAATCCCAATATGTTGCTGTTGCTTCTTTTTTCTTTCCAGCCGAGCCCCACGCACTGAAAATCTTTCTTATCGTTTCAGGAGTCCACGCAAATTCAAAATCCATAACGCCATATCCTGTAGAACCTTTTAATTCATTCTCAATTGATTGCATTATCATCGTTAATAACAAAAATGCGATAAAGGAAATGAGAGTGATTATTGTTAAAACTTTTTGCTTCGGAAATTCTTTCAGTTTTTCTAATAACATTTTAAATCTAAGGAATGTAATTTGATATAATTATTATTAAAATCAATTGATTGAATAAATGTATAGAGAGACTTAATATTTAATTTGAGTTTATATTACTCCATTCTTTTATAATATTAAATATATTAACTTCTTCAAGGAAATCGACTTCAAAACATCCCTTTAAGCTACCTTCTAGCACATCTGCATCACAAAATTTTTTATGCTCTTTTTTACCACATTCATTAATTAAATAACTCAATAATTCTACAAAATCATCTAAATGAATTTGTTTTCTTGGATCTTCCGTCAAGTTGTTTCTATATTCCTCTATAATTTCTTTAAATTCTTCTAATCTCGAATGACAGTTATTTGAAGTTAAACATCTCTGGATATAATCATTAATATCTAAAGACATCTCACAATCTACACACGAACAGCACTTTCTAAACTGTCTTAATGTCATATTTAAATCAAGAATTTTATTAGCCAATCTAATTAGAAATAAATCTGGAAGAATTTTAGAACATTGTGATAAAATGTGACTTGCAGAGTAGGGAAAACCTCCCAAGGTAATTTCTAAAAACTTTTCTAAAGTCTCTTTATTATAAAAATACATTTCAAGACAAGTATAATCAGTAAATAAAAGGAATTTGTTATTACATTGTTTCTGTAAAATAAAATCGAAATCTGAATCGATTATACATTTTACTCTATCGGGAGAGACATCTTTTGATTCTAATCTATCAGCAAGATAAATATTCTTGTTTCTATTGTTGCCTTTTAATTTTAAATTCTTTTTTGGATAGTATTCTTCTGTTATTTCGACTGAACTGATTCTATAAATGATTACATTTTTTATGCCCATTTCTTTAAGAATCCTATCGTAAAATGTCTTATCTCTTTTTCCTTCTACATATATATCACGGATTTTTGGTTCTAGTTTATATCTCACTACTAATTCGTCAATTATTTTCTTGTTTTCACTATTTAGCAAATTACCACCGATTTATTCAATTTGTTTAAGGTGAGCAACATTCCCATGGTATTGACTTAATAATTCAATTGAATGCGTTGCTAAAATAAACTGAACTTGACAATTTCTAGTCAAGTCAAGTAGCGCTTGTATAAAAAATCTCTGCCATTTAACATTTAGAGATATTTCTGGTTCGTCAATCGCAAAAATACTATTGTGATCTCGAGCTAATAAAACACTACAAAATAACATTAATAATTGCTTTTCTCCCGAAGATAACAAATTTGGATTAAGTATTTGTTCTTTTGACTTAATAACTATCCCTTCATCCAATTTAAATTCAACTATTTTATGAGTGTAGAAATTATTAAGATTATTAATGAAAGTTTCCAATAAATCATAGACTCCTTCTAATGCACTAAGTTTTGCTTTTATTCCTTCAATATAAGGTTTTAAAACAGTATTGATTGTTCTGATTTCATCTCGAGGTGCTGTATTCAGAGCATCGACAATACTTTTAATTTCAAATGGAGATATTATCTTAAACTTTGAGTATTCTTGACTGCGTTCAAATAAATTTTGTAATCTATTCTTTAATTTTTTTATAGATTTACCTTCTATCCCCACTTTTTTGCTTGGATTTGCGATGAGCTTTATTAAATCAGAGTAAATTTTATTTACATTAATCTCACCTTTACTTAACGCTTCAGTTACTTGAGAAATTAAATATTTTTCAGCCCTACTTATAGCCTGTTGCATAATAATTCCTCGTAAATCTTGAGGTTGTCTTTTTGTGGTAAAGTACTTTCTCTCAAAACCGATATCCCTAATAATATAATCGAATCTATCTGATTCTTCATAGAGTTCAAATATATTACTTGAAAAAGCCCTATCATCAGAAATGAAATATAAAGCATAATCTAACTCAGAAATGTATTCAAGAATGTTCATTAACTTTATCTCCCTTCGACCTTTGACTTGAAGTGATAGTTCATCATCTGCTTTCAGAAAAACACTCTCAATCTCAGTAGAATCTTTGGCTAAAATTAATGTGTATGATCCAATAAGACTATTCCCCGCTCTCTGGGCAGTAATTGTTGTGCCGTCAGTAAGCTGGACTTCAAATGTCTTAAAACGAATTTCAGCTAAAAAAGATTTATGACCTTTTCTATTTATGGGATTTAATAGATGATAAAGCATCTTTAAAATTGTGGTCTTTCCAGAACCATTATCTCCATATAAAATTAATACCTTAGAAAAATCATCATTTTCATCATTCAAATCTGGAAGCTCATAGGTAAAATCTCCAAATAGTTTTTCAACCTTTATTTTTTTAATTGATGTATACTTTGAATCTTTTGAATTAGATTCCATCTCATATGCACTTCTTTTATATTTTTATTTCATAATTCTTTTTAATTCTAATTTTTATCTACTAAAAAATACGAGAATAGACTCTTATATTTTTCTGTTTCTTTAATAGCAAAAAAAAAATCTTTTTATATCAGTAAATTAAATAAATTGGCATATGATCTTTAAATTCCATTCTTCAAAATACTGTTTATTAAAATTAAGATATTAAAAATAGTAAAAAACTCAATTTTTAGATATAGGGGCAACATCTGGCGAATATTCTCTCTCTCCTAAATAAGAGAACACTCGAAAAATTAAAAAACCTGCATACAATGAATTGCTCTTTTTCCGAATTTATGTTCGCATGGAACATATTCTTTAAAATTATAGTCATCTTCTCCACGACTTTCTCTCCAAAATGTTCCCCAAAATTGATCGTATAGTTCGGTTGCATTTTCTAAAACCTTTTTAAAAGATTTGTCACTATAGTAGAGTTCCTCTCTTTTGTGTGATCCATTATATTGCTTGGATATCTCGTATTTTCCACTTTTTAAATTTTTACGAATTAATAAAGTGTGATTTTCACAGTTTTCAATTTTTCAGCGTCTACGAGGAATATATTTATAGATGGAGATCTTAAATAAAGACTCGTCAGGATTTTTATGATATGGTGTATCAAAAAGCCCTTCGCAAATATATTTAATCTTTACTTTAGACATGAAAATAAGTCTTTTAAATTCTATTTAAACTGAACCTAAAAACAATTTTTGATTTTTTTTAATAAAAATGTAACTTTGCCTTTTCAATTGTCAAGTGTTAAAAAAAAATTTCCTTAAAAAACTTCAAAGAATTTGTAACACTAAAACTTAAAGCGAATTAACTAAAAGTATTTAAATTCTTTTTTTAATACAATGTAAATCCAACCTAATTTGCAATATTGTCTAACCGAGCGTAGAATTATAATTGTGAAACCTACATTCTGACAATTACTCCTCTTTTAATCTTCCCAATATTTTTTTTAAAAATTTTGAAAAAATTAGACTTTAAACGAAACTTGAAACAATCGAAAAAAAATATATTAGTTTAAAAATTTTTTTATGAAATTAATTTTATCTTGGATACTAATGAAGCAAATATAAAATCAAAAATAAATGTGAAATTATTAGGTGAATATACAATGAAATTTAAGGGCCTACAGGAAATTGTATTTAAACTAAAAATTAATTGCTAAAGGTAGAGATTAATTGACAAAAGCTTTCGAATATCTATATAATTTATGTCTTCAAAGTACGAACAATAAAAATCATGATGCTCAAATTAAAATACGCATATCGAATAGAGAAGAAGAACCAGCCCTGCCTATTAATAGAATTAAATACGCATTAGTCGGCATATCTTCGAAAGGAATGGGGCTTGTTAGACAATTTTACAAAGGATTTAAAAAAAGAGAAGTAAGATGTAATCAAGATTTAGCAGATCCGTTTATATATGTGACTTTTGATTGTCTTGACGATTTTTATCAAGACAATTTCGATCAGATTAGTGGTAAAAAGTTTGTAATTTTGTTAGAGAGCCATCAAATATTGGCAGATAATAATAAATATAGCCCTCTTATTGGGTATGCAATTGTGTATAATGAGAATCTAGACGAAGAGATAATTAAAGAAATAAAGAAAAAATTGAAATATTTACTTATTAAATTTTCAAAAAAATACGATAGGTCCATCTTAAACAATCTTAAGAAGTTTCGTTCTTTTAAGAAAGTAATTAAACAAATGTTTCCAGAGCAAAAATCATATTTCTTCATTAGAGCTGCTTTCCTTTATCTCTTAAAGACTCAACGACTCAGGAATTCTTTCAAACGACAATAAATAACTAAAAAACTTTTTTGAAATAAAGATACGGATTTGAACGAAGAGTTAGGAGTTTAAATTTATTATTTATATACTTATTAATATATGTTAAATTCTTTCGATGAAAATTTATTTTTTAATCAAAAAGTAGAAATCAAAAAGAATATTTCTAAAGAAGAAATCTTATTGCATAACTATTTTCATGAAAACACTAACATTTATCCTAAAAAAGTGATTGCCAAGAATGATTTTATCTTCTATTTTGTAAACAACAAAGATTATTTTAAAGTCAAAGGATTTTTAAATTCAATGAGAGAGCAATTTCCAAAAAGGAAGATACTAATAATTAGGGCGGAGTCTACATTACTAAGACTATTATTTAATTTCTTCCCAGACACATACATTCATGATATCACTTTAGGTCTAACTGAAGACACAGGAAAACAAATTATAAATGTAAAATTTCTATTTTATAAAGACAGGGGCATTGCGATTGGTCGTAAAGGGGAATATATTAAGGTTGTTAACGAAATATTTAATAATTATGTCGTTTCTGAAAAGCCTATCTTTCCAATAAAAATTAGATGTGATCTAGTTGACATCGCTGATGAGGATATAAAGCTCAATTCACTTCGCTCTTGAAGTGGCGAGTTTTCTCGTTCTATCGTGATACATTTATTTATCGATATTATTTGCGATCAAAGTTTTCACTTCCGATTTCCCCTATCTATGTAACATTACTACTTTTCAGAGTAGCCCGACTACTTTTAACAGTGTTATTTGCATTGAAGAGATATTTAAACAACAGTTGTATCTATATTTCTATATATTTAATATATTTTGATAATATAGGATAAGGCTATTTTATGATAGAAAAAAAGAATAAAAACAATATAGATCAATCTGGTAGTCTTGATAAATGCCCGGAATGCGGAGGAAACGCAATATCCTCCGGCTTTGAAAAAACTTGTAAAGAATGTGGATTAGTGATTAATGAATTTTTTGGAGAAACATCGTACTTGTTCAACGATAAGAATATAGATCCAAGGTTTTACAAACAGTATGTAGCGTTAGGAAATCGGCCGAATTTTATTGGAGGTTTAGGCACTTTTATTGGCTACGAAAACTCAAAATACTTAAGAGATAAATCCGGGAAGCTCTTACCTCCAGAAGAGCAAAAATTATATCGAAGATTAAAAAAGAATTATTCGCATTTAATACGCATTAAAAATCACGAAACAGAATATAGAATTATGAGTATACTGCAGACGATATCAAGCGATTTGAAACTGAACAAAAATACATCAAACAAGGCAGCATATTATTATAAAAAAATCGTAAAAATAGAAGGGAAGGTAATCAACAACATTTCGCTTCTTGCTTTTTGCATATCGCAAGCAGCTAAAAGAGATCGTCACAATGCCCCTATTCCAATTAAAGAAATCTCTGAAGCTTTTCAAAAACACAAACATAGGGTCCATGCGAGACTTATATTAAGAGACGGGCTCCTATACAAGCGTCACTTACCCAACAATTGTGCGCCGCATATGTCTGAGGACTTTATCACTAGATTAGTGAACATGGTTGTTAACAATGAGGATTTAGAGAAAAGATTAAATAAGAAGGAGATTACTTGGACAAGAGGGGATCTTGAAAACTTATTATCGCAAAAATGTCGAGAGATCTTAAAAAAATTAACTTTGAAAAATCGCGGAGGTAGAAATCCCTTTATCTTAGCAGGTGCAATCATTTATTTAGCGGACAAACTATTAGCGAAAGATCACGACCAAAAACCGATCCTTACGCAAAAAATTATCGCAAAATCAACTGAAATTGCAGAATATTCGATTAGAGATCATTACTTAAAAGTGTTAAAACCAGCTTTTATCGCCAAAAAAGACGAATCTTAATACCTTCTGGTTAGCGAACTTTTTTTTGCAACTTTTTAGAACTTTTTTTTGCAACTCTCGAAATATAAAAGGGAATTTTAAACAAAGATTACTTTATATCTTTAAATATGTCTAAAAATATTCTGAAATCACTCAAATCCTCTTTAAATTCTGGAAAATTATATTTTCTTATACAATAATTTATCGTCTTTACGACGAGATCTGTTGCTAAAATTATAGGATTAATAAAAAGAGGTGGGGGGTATTTTTGTGGTAATCTATGAAACTTATGAAGAGGATTTATACACCTAGTTAAATTTGCTTTTCTTATACTAAACCATGAACCATGCACATCTTCACTTGTCGGATTGTAAATAAGTCTATATTGCTTTTCAAAACCACATTCAAAAGCCATATCTCTGGCAGATTTATCAATCCAATTACCAAAATTCACATTTAAAAATTCAATAAAAAAAGGATCTCCAAGCTCTAATTCTAATTTTTCTATGTCTTCGACTCCCGTAGTTAATTCGTTTGGATAATTATCTTGTATATGTAATAGTAATAATTTTTCCTTTCCTTTTCCATAATCTATGAAGTTTTGAAATATATCATCATCATTTTTTTCTAATAAATAACATAATGTAAAGATTGTATCTGTAAGACATCTTAATAAAATATTACTTATATCAATTGCCCATAGGTGGGAGTTATTAAGTAGAATTGTGTATATTCGAATAGCTCTTGAAAATAATCCTAAAATTACCTCATCTTTAGATGGATCATATAGGCTTTTTTTCATTTTTAATAAATCAGAGAAGAGATACTTTTCTAAACTTGATTTATTTTTCTCACATTCACTCCATAGTTGGTTCATTTTATTTTGAAATTCTTCATCTTCTTCAACGATATCAATTAAATTTGGATATAAGCATGGAGTTAAATCAAAATTGTTATTCCAAAAGTGTTTTGACCAGTTAAAATTTCTTTCTCCATTCATAATTTCAAATTGAATAACAATATTGGTGATAGTTCTTGCCATAGATTGACAAATCTTTTTTTCATCATCATTTAAATATTTAGAATATTTTGGTAATAATCTAATTTGTTCCATATCTGATGGAAACATTAGTTTTCTGTGTTTTAATAACCTTCCAAGAGGTAATACCCTAATATGAGCACAATAATCATCTTTTGCTTTATAAAGCCTTATAACGGTTTCTTTTAATGAATTTAATATCTCTTCTTTTGATTTTTTAAAATCGTCCAACCAGTTTTCAGGTATTAACCATAAAGCAGGACAATTAGGATAGAGCGATAGAACATTACCAATTTGTTCAATAAATAATTCTTTTATTAAGTCCTCTTCTTTTTCCAAAATTAATTCTCTCTTATCTTGATTAATTTTAGTAAAATCTGATATAAAACCTATTAAATAAAAATCCTTTACATCAATATAGCTTTCAATAGTGTCTAAAAAATGATAAAATTTAGTATGAACACTTTCAGAACCAAAACTTTGAGATAGAGCATCAATCCATAAGAATTCTGGAAGCAAATCTTTATCCCATATCATTGGTTTCAAATCTATATTTCCTAATGGAGGGATTAAATGTTTACCAATCATTTTGTGTTCTTTGATTGATGAGAATTTTTTTCCATTTTTGTCTTTTTGATTTGGACTCATATAGATTTTATATTTTTTTCCATATTTAAAAATAACTAAAGAATTTTTCTAATATCAAAATTCTTAATGAAAAAATCAAAGATTATTTGGTTATAGGTTTTTAAAATCAGAAACTTTTTCTTAACATTTTTTAAATAGATTATCTTTATGAATTCTTTAAATAGAACGGAGTCACTTATATATAAAAAAAAGGTTTTATTTCAAAGGTGAAAGATTTGATAGTAGAAATTGTTGGATTAATTGTTGCTATAATTGGCGTAGTAGTTGAATTAATTTTTAGATGAAAAAGTTTAAAAAAAATGTGAAAGTAAAGAAAAGGATATTCTGAAAGATTATTGCGAAATTTAGTTAATGTTTTATTTATGAGCATTTGCAAAATGTTTATGGAAACTATGTATGTCTTTATACCCTCATAATTACAAAACGTGCATTTCAACTGTTCTTTTATTATATTATGTTTAAACTTCATATGTTTAATCAAATGATCTAAATTTTTAAATTTCTTACCATAAAGAAAAGCACAATGAGGACACTCATACCATTTAAACTCCACATCATGAGCAACAGCTAAATGATAATTCAACTATACTTTATTATCAGCTTTATATTTACCATAAATGTCTTTATATGTGCCATCTTGTATTTCAATGCCATCTAATATTAGTAATATATCGGATAATTTATCTTTTAATCCGACAATATCATTAGCTATCTCTTCAATCCTTTCTTGAAATTCTTTACTTAAAGAATCAGAAGAGAAAAAAAATACAAATTTGATGAGATTAATTACGAGTCGTAAATCTTTACGACAGAAAAGCTTATATCTGTAAATTTCTTTAATATAATTATATAATACAAAAAATTCATGAAAAGTTGAAGATTTTAATAACAGATTTTACTTATTGTTGTAATATTCCTTAAAAGGAGGTTGATTTTAAAATGAAAAGACATGAAAATATGGAAAATGTAACCATAATAAAAAAAGATATGAAAAAAATAAATAAAATAGAAGAAAAATTATCTAAATATAAATTAAGGGAAAATACTATCCCTGACCATAGCCACGGAATTAATTTAAGGCATTTATTAAATAGAACTACCTGGGATAAATTAAGACAAAAAATATACGAGAGAGATAAGAATCAATGCGTAATTTGTGGAGATAAATCTCCCACTAAATTTCATTGCCACGAAGAATTTATTTTTGACTATGAAAATCAAATCCAACGATTAGGTCAATTAATGACCCTTTGCCCCCATTGCCACGCAAATAAACATATTGTCTCCAAAGTTAGAATTTTAAATTCAGGGAAATTAACTGAGGATAGTATGAACAGAATGATAGCCCATTGGTTTAGAGTAAATTATAGTAAAAATGTATATTTCTATTTATCTTTCTTAAAAAGGTTCGGAAAAAAAATGTGGAAATATTGGGAAGAATATATAGATTCTGTTGCAAGTATAGCAATTGAAAGAAATACTATACCATGGAAAATTGATTTAAACCAAAATAAAATAGAAAAAATATGTAAAATTTCTGATATAGAGGTGAAATATTTTTAATTTCATTCCAACTCACTATATCATTTATATCTTCTATCATGATGCATTAAAATTTGCTAAGGATCAGGACATTAACTTTCTATATTTGCGTTAGGATACCAAAATTTGAGCATTTGGGAAAAGGAATCTAACACGCCTGAGCCGTCAATTGCGATCGTTCTGAGAATTGAAAGTTTTTTAAATTTATCTATATCAACATGTTCCATAAAATCTTTTTCGTCTATTTTGCCTTCATCTTCCAAATCGTCCTTATTTAAAGCTATAACGATTGGAATTCCATATAATTCTTCTTTAAAGAATGATGTTAACTCGGTCCAAGAACGGATGTTGTGTTCAAGGCTTTCTTTCTGTAGATCTGCCACGAAAATGATACCATCTACACCCCTTAATATTATTGGGCGCGTTATTGCGTAAAAATCTTGTCCAGTTGCGGTATACATTAAAAATTTCAACATCCATTTAGCTCCTTTAAACGGTAAGGTACCAAAATCAAAAAATAGAGTACGTCCAACTGAACTTTCAATGGAACTTAATTTTTTTTCTTGTCCGTAATATTTAAATAGATATTTTATTGTGGTTGTCTTTCCAGATAGTGCTGGTCCATAATACACTATCTTAATTTGTGTTGTTTTTTTTTCTTCATCATGTATCATATCTTTAATACCTCGACATTGTGTTTTTATTTTTTTTCCCTTTAGATTTTAAAATTCTGGTTTTAATGCAATGCTTATTTCCCCTCTTAAATCGGGCGGTTCAAATTTAGGGATTTTTTTGATAAGTTTTTCCATCCTTTGTATAAACGAGGGAACTATTAATCTTAAAAGACCGAGCTTTTGACCTTTCTTTCCAATTTTAGCGCTGAAGACTCCACCGTTCAGCTTATAAATGAAGGAATAAAAGTTCTCACATTCAATTAATACAGTATTTACTATAGCTTTTTTTAATAACCAAGCGCATTTTTTTGCTATTTCAAAAAGAGAATAATTCATTGCAGATATTGCATCTAATTTTAAAAAATCTTCTCTGGAGTTATTCAACTCGCTTATTATGAAACCTCCTTGGGTACTTACGAACGCATATTTCAGATCATGAATTTGTGACGAAAGATCGTCTAAGGTATTTTTTAGCTCAACTTTTATGTTTGTTGTAAGAGTATATGTAAAAGATGATAAGTTTAAATCAGACTCTGTTTCTTCTTTAACATTAAAACCTTTCAGAATTTGTTCTATTCTTTTTTGGTCATATTCTTTTTGAGGTGGTTTAAAGGACTGGTCTGATTGCAATAAAGTTTTTTTTATTTCTCTTAAACATTCGCCTGTATTTAAAAAGATTCCACCCAAATTGATTTGTGATTGAGCGGTGATTGCTATAAAAAACTCGTGTTTATCGTCTAAAATTCCGAGCATTTTAAGGAGATCCATATTGACATCTATAGGGCTTTTTAAAGGAGTTATTAGAACTTTTCCTTTCGCGCCTTCTATTAAAATGTATTTTAAATCGTTTGGATATAAATTTATTCCAGTATTATACACAGCACAAGATGCGGCGCTTACATTAAAGATCTCGTCTTTTGAAAACCAAACGCCACATGATTGTATCGGATTTCCGTCTCTCTGCGTCAATACCGCGTTTTCTACTCCTTTTATTTTTCTAATGTTTTCTAAAATAGTCCCAATATCTCTTTGCAAACTATCTTCTTTCAAACTCATAAATTCATAATCTCCTTTTAGTTTACTTGTTTTGCTTTAGTGTTTTTTAAAACGATAGAATATTTTTAGACTCATTGAAAAATTAATACTATTCCTCACCACAACTAGAGATTTTACTTTTGCCATACGATCACACCATACACGAGACCGATGTAAAGGATCTGGTTTTAAAATAATTTTTCTAAAAATAAATCCTGAATAAAGTCCACGAGGTCCTCATTTTTAATGATTTTTTCTAATAAAAAGTTTAACTCATTTAAACTTAAATGATTAGAAAGCTTTTTCATAAGTGAATTCATATCAATATCATCATTTATTTCAGATATCTCCGGAATTGTTTCGAAAATTTTTTTAACTTCTGGATTTTTTAAAATCAGCTTAAATTTTTCAAAAATGTCTTTGTAATCTTCTTCAGTTAGGTTTATTTCTGAGATTAATTCGATGGATTGATTTATAGTCTCTTTATTTATAGTCTCTTTCATTTTTACTTTACTCCAAAATTTTTATATTTTACTTTTTAGAAATTTATTCATAAAAAACTATTTAAATTACTACATCCAAAAATGAATTTAGGATCCAAAATTTCTTTCTCCTATTAGATTTTTTAATGTATTAAAAATTCTCAATAAGGGTAATTCAATAGTTTAGGGGACTCGTATATTTTAAATAAAAATAATATAATTTGATATATTAATGAGTGAGTTTTTAGGTGAGCATCTATATCGAATTGGAAAGGCTTCTCAACGGTTAGGGTATCAATTCCAACGGTAAGAAACTGGATTTATTTTGGAAAGATTAAAACATTAAAAACAGTTGGAGGCGAACATCCAATCCCAGAATCTGAAATACGGAGAGTTCTAGGTGTTTCAAGTAAAGAAAGAAAAACTGTCATTTATTCTAGAGTATCATCTCAAGGCCAAAAAAGCGATCTTGCGACTCAGGAACAATCGTTTTCGTAAACGAAAACGATTCGCTCGTGGTCATGGAGGACTTAACCGATATACGGCAATCTAATTCTCGGCAAAAGAATTTAAAAAAATGGCAACGGAAAAAATCTAAAAATATGAGAAGAAGATTAAACCGCTGGAATTTCAAGCAGTTTCAGCACTATCTTGACTATAAAGCTACCTCAACGGGGCATCTCGTTGAGTACGAAAATCCAAGAAATACCTCTAAAAAATGTTTAAAATGTAGAAGGTTTACAAGTTGTAGCACGCAGACCTTTGTCTGTAAGCATTGCGGTTTCACAATTAACCGCCAAGTTCAAGCTCCCATTAATATAGCAGAAAAATATCTAACCAAGAGGGTAAAAATATTAAACAAAAATAAGAATGTAGCGAGTCCCGTTCCCGCTGAAAAGCAATTGATGAATACGATGTTGGGAGAACTCCGTGAGTTCAAGGAACGCATCGTTCGAGATGCAAGTCAAGGTGATGAAATTTATCCCTCTATATCACTTTTATCAACTTGATAGAACGGAAAACAAATCCTTACTTCTTTTGATTGGGAAGTATTAGTTTTTAAGTCTAAATATTAATAACATAATATGGTGTCGCATATTTGTCGGAATCTTCATCGCATTAGATATTTTAAAAGGTTGAGCGCGTTGTTTTTTACAGAGCTAGAATTTAATTCGAATCCATACGAATATTTTGCTTCTTTTTCAGACATATTGATAAATATTTTAAGAATTTTCAACGATATTTGCATTACAATCTTTCGCTTCGGGAATTGGATACTATTTTTTGTATTTCTTGCAATGGGGATTAATTTACTTACAACAGCTAAAGAAAAAGAAAAACAAGAGAAGATTCACGGAAAAAATTTGGAATACATTCAAAAACGAGGGCGTGTGGGTTCTATTGTTTTGATACTTATTTCTATCGGATTTTTGTTCAAAGGGTTTTCAATTTTTTTGTTAATATGCCTTCATTCGCCGAACCCTCCACCCATTTATCATTGGTTAGATTGCACGCATTTATACAATAAAGTTAATTCGTTAGAAGATGTAGACAATCTTGGCGTTTACGAGACAAGTTTATCCCTTTTCTTCAGATTACTCTCTTTTCTTTCCGTAATTTTAATTGCTTTTGGCGTTTATTTAATTATGTTTAACAAAAGAGTTCTTAGAACGAGATACAAACCTTACTCTTTTTTTATCTTAGGTGTAATAATGGGGATTGTGTGCGGGTTCACATCGGGATTGTATTTAACGATTTGAGAATGTTTACCCCGGATCCTCAAGAAAACCCTTTCTTTTATTCAAGGGCGATATGAGTGAGCGCTTTCAAAACGATTTACTTTTAGGGGCGAGTAATTCAAAGGTCTCTTAACTCTTCAATTTTATCTCTTATAATTTTAGCTTCTTTTTCATATTCCCTTAAATTAGCGCATTTTTCTGCGCTTTCGTAGCATTGAATCGCTTTTTTAAACTTACCTTCATTCTCGTAATGCTCCGCTAGCATTTCCCAGTATTCAAAGTTAATAGGATCTTCCTGAAGGTATTGTTTAAAATATACGAGTGACAATTTATAATACCCTAAAGAAAAATACATCCATGCGAGTTCCTCATAGATCTCTTTTTTTTCAGCAGGACTATCTTTTAATAATTGTCTTAATTTAGAGATTCTTTCTTTGCTACTTCTCAGATCTTCATAATATATATCAACATTCTCTTTAGGAATTGAAAGTCTGTGCGCGCAAAAAACAGATTTATCTATCTTTACTAAGATTTGATAAATTTTTAGCGCTTCATCGAGATTTTTAAGCTTATAATAACAATACCCCATTAACTCTAATGTTTGTCTAATTTTTAAATTTATTTTGATATCAAGAGCATATTTTACATTTATCGCGATTTTTTTAATTCTTTTTTCTTCTAATAAAGCCTTACATTCGGCTATTACTTGATTGAGAAACTGTTCGTTTTCTAATCTTTTTATATATACATTATAACATAGTCTTTTGAGATTTGTTATATTCATATAATTCGCCTCATTGTCTCAAATATCTAAAAATAATATACATTTTTTTAATTTTTTTAAATTTGTTTGAGAAATCATTCTTCCCGATTGATACTGTCTTTTTAATTAAAAAAGATAATCATAGCCCTCCAAATTTAGATTGTTTTTAGTTTTTCCTTTCTCTAAGTTAAGAATTTTTTCTAATTCTCGAGAATTCTTTCTTATTGTTGTCTCTGTCCTACCAGAAACTTGGGACGCTTCTTTTTGAGTACGCCGTTCTCCTTCTAAAACCGAAGCTAAATATAATGCGGCTGCCGCCAAACCTGTGGGGTCTTTACCCCTTATTATATTATGTTTCTCGGCTAATCCTAGTAGCTGGATAGCAAATTGTTGTGTCGCTTCTGACAATTCCATTTCTGCTGAATACCTGGGGATATAATGAATAGCTTTTGATGGCGTAATTTTTGCATTTAATTCCCCTAGAATCAATTTGTAAGAACCCATAATTCTTTTTTTGCTAACCGGAATGTATTCTGTTATATCATCAACAACGATGCTAATATTTCTTTCTCTGCATGTCAAAAATAGAGAGGCGGCCACCATTGCTTCAATTGATCTCCCTTTAAGAAGATCTTTATTTAATATCTTCCTATAGATTAGTGCGCTAGACTCTAATATCTCTCTAGAAAGCCTCAATTGCGAGATTAACATTTTTAAGATATTTATTGCGTTATTTAAATTACTATGTTTCGAACCATCTTTTTTAAACCATAGCTCTTTTTGAGTTAAACGCCGCATCTTTTCTCTCATTTTTGGAGATATCGATTTTCCATGCGCGTCTTTTAAAGTCTTTGAGATTTTTGACCCTTCATCGAACACCACAAATCTTTTAGGGGGACCTATTCTACTCTTTTTACTTATATCTCCAGAATTATATATTCTGTACTCAAGACTTTGATCTATTATATTTTCATTTATCACTAGTCCACACACATTGCATATAATATCTCCACGAGACTTGTCTAAAATTAAGATATCATTTTCGCAATCGGAACATGTATCTTTATTAATTTCTTTTTTATCAACACACTTTTCAATTTGTCTATTCATATATGATCATTACTCCTTGACGATTTGTTCTTCTTCAGTATAGTAGGAAATCGGATCTTTAGATTCGTACAAATAAAATTTAGCCTCATAGAACTCTTGACTTAAACTTTTATGTAATTCCTTTAACGCTTCAGTCTCAGCTTTATAGATTGGAATTTCCACACCGCTTACATTATTGTCCTTTGCGAAATGAGCAAGGTTATTAGATATTTTTCCCGAAATCCAACAATCAAAATTTTTATATTTTAAGGCTTTATTTATAATATCGACACCAAGCGGGATTCCAATTACAAACAATCTTTCAATTATTTTATCGGGATTGCCAACATATGTGACTGGATTTACATTAAAATTATTTTTTATGCGGTTTAACAATTCTAGAAGTAAAAATGGTTCCTTCTGATTAGGGAAATATTTTGGAGTACCATACTTTCCAATTGGAATTTCAACAGATTTATTTTTTGGTTTTATATTAAAGGATTCGTCTGACTGTATGAAGAGAAGATCCATTATTTTATCTAAGACCCCATCATCTGCTACGATAAACGACGATCCTAAGACAAATATAAAAACAATTTGATTTCTTAACTTTGCAATTTTTTTTATTAATCTTTGATCAATCCGCGTTATAGGCCTGTGAATTAATCCGTAACGCGAAATTATAAGACTAACCTTCTTTTGTAAAGCAAAATCGATAGCCTCTTCACTTAGATCTAAAGTAACCATGATTTTGCCAACGATCTTTCTTTTTGATAATGGTTTGTAATGAACACCGTAGATAGAATCATAATTAAAGACTTTCGGAGATAGATTATTTTCTAGTTCTTTGACAATCTCTTTCAATTCGGACATTTGTTATTCCCAAATTTCAATTAAGTTCTTTAAAAAATTCTTTAAACTTTTAGCCTTCGTATTATCTTTTCTGTATTTGTAGACTATTGAGCGTCCAAACCTTTTCTCTTTTATTAAATTTAATTTTTTTAAAAATGTTAGGTGATTGGTTACCCTGGGATGGTTTGATTTTGATTTTTTAATAATTTGTGTTATATTTAATTCTTTATTTATCACTAACATTATCAATATTTTAATTCTCGTCTTATTGCCTAGTATATCTTCAATTTTGTTTAATGTTTTTGATTGGGGTAAGATCAAAATTTCACTCCTTTTAATTCTAAAGATTTTCTAGCTTTTTTTTCAAGATCTTCCAACCTATTATCGATTAGAAAGATTTTAGAGCGCATCCCCTTGATCTCCGCGTTCTGGTTTTTTACAAGAACCAGCCCTTCTATTTTAAAATCATTAACATAAACCCAAAGGGTAGAATTCTTGATGGGTCTTAGATCGTTGCCGTTACATATTTTATGATAATAATTCTTAATGTCTGAAAAAAATGCATCAGTTTTGTTGGACTCTCTAAAATATTTCGCCATACAAACCAAAAAGATTGATTTATTTATTACATTCGTCTCTATCGTATCTCGATATGGGATCGATGAGGTCATATTTATCGTCTTTTCTAGAGCTTCCTTCGTTATCCTCGTTAGGTTATTGTTGTCAGCGTATCTAGCTGCGTCTCTCATAAGCCTTAATCCATATCTAATGTCTCCTTTAGGATAGACAACCGCTGAGATCCTCTTTATTAATTCGTCTGACAATACATTTTCTTTTAGGCTAAGCTTTGCTCTATCTTTTAAAATTCCGAATATTTGCTTTTTAGTGTAATTTTTAAATTGCATAGTGTACTCCTGAAGAGAGCTCCGTATGCTCTTATCTAAATCGTCAAGGCACGCGCTATCATTTACAGTTCCAATAATAGATAACCCTTGCGATGTGTAAAAATTATCTTCGTTTAATCGTGTTAGCGAATATATTAGATCGGGACTGTTGTCTATAAGATGTTCTAATTCGTCAAGAATTAAGAGTACAGAGACCTTTTTGCGTTCCACTCTTTCTATAAACATATCTAAGAGATCTGATGGTGAGCGCCCCCGTCCCGAAAAATCATCATCCATTAAAGATTGAATAATTTTCGTTAAAATTTTATGACTCGTAGAGCTTTTTCTACAATTTACATAAACATAGCGAAAGTTAATACAATTTTTACGTTCTTCTCCTTTACCTTTTTTAAGTCTATCGCATAATAATTGACCAAAAGTCTTTGTTGTAACAGTTTTCCCTGTTCCTGTATTTCCTTCTATTATAATGTTTACAGAAATTCTCTGCTTAAAAAATACAAGAGAACGAAAATAGTTTGACAGTTGAGACAATTCGTATTTTCGATGTTTTGCAATGTCAATAGGCCCAGGAATAAAAGAAGGATCCAATTTTGTTTCGTCCTTGAACACTGTAGATCCATACGCAAATAAATCATCTAAATGTTCGGTCAACTATAATTTCACCTCTTGTATCTTAAAGTCTATCGAGAATTCTTTAAATTGTTACAAGTCTTATTTAAGGAGATAAGAAAATGATACCGCATCTTAATATTAACTTTATTCTTTAAATTATTTTATCTAAAATTTTATATAGATATATTACAGATTAGGGTAGAAAGACGTACCCAATAGATCGTATATATTGTAAGGATATTCCGATAGCGCTCTGTTATTAAACAAATCAATTATATTGCCTTATCTATTTTAAAAAAAAAAACATGACTTGATGTTTTTGCCGGAAAATTGATAAATTTTCTTTAAGTTTATATTCTTTTTTTTCTTATTTAAAGTTTTACACGAATTTTTTTGCAAAGGATAGTATTGTATGTCATAAAAGGATATTTTCATGCTCAATCCTTCCAATAAATGCGAAACATTGCATGATCCCACTATGAAACGATTATTCCCGAAAAATAGGACTTAATAAGGTCTTTTATTAAATTTCTAATATTACAAAACCTTATTAATTATAATAACACATTTTTAATTGTTAAAAAGCGTAATATAAAATTTAAGAGGATAAATTTTGAGCTTTATCGTGGAGTTAATTGAAAGAATTACGAAATCACGTAAAAATCAGAAATCAGTTTCCGTAAGTTTTTTAATTCCAATTGAAAAGAGAAAAGAGTTAGATTTAATGGGGAGCGAAATTTTATTCATGGAAATTACTGGAATATTTAGTGAAAAGGATCAAAAGACTCCAGAGCCTTGTGATCCACCCATCCCACTTCCCGCTAAAATGACTAAGGCAGGGAGGGTGACCATAAAACCGCATATTGTGGAGAAATACAAACTAAACAAGAATAAATCTCTTTTTATAAACTCTTTAAGAGTAACTAAGAGACCTTCCAGATAAAAAAAAATAGACGCAAAAGACTATTTTTTATCTTTAACTCAAATATTTTCAAAACTTTGCCAAAGATTTAAAAGAAGGTTATAGGTTAAAGAAATAATCCCAATGAGTCACTTTTTATTGCAATCCGTAAAATTATTAAATTATAAAATCATTTTTCAGTAGCATTCGTGTTAAAAATCACTTATTACTGTGATTAATTACAATCAATCACTAATTAATTGTTGTAAATTTAAAAATTCGGTGTCTATCAAGATATATCAAAGGATATTTATATGAATTAATCAATAGGATTGATATATAGTTACAAATGAAAATTTAAGTCGGAAAAAGCATTGCAATTTTCAAAGAACTTAAGGATAAAAGAGATTGATAAAAAAAGTTTTCAAGTATTTCACAATATAGATAAATATACTTTTTCTATAAAATCTGATTACAATGAAAAGAGATCTTCTGTTAGTAATACTTTCTTTGATATTAATAAAGAGACTAATTTAATAGGGATTTTTAATGAAGCTATAAGTCAAATGATTTTAACTGCATTAACATTCTCTATTAAAGAATTAATTTTTGAAAATCTCCCTATCAAACGCAACGGTTTAGATGATATATTTAAAAAATTTAAAATAGAATATGAAGATAATATTGATATCGTTGATATAGAATTAGATTCAACAAAATATATTAAACGAGTTATTATTCAAATACAATTACCAAAAATAACTCACTACATTCAGCAAGCATATCTAAGAAACTTCTCTTCTAATAATGATGTCTGGAAACTGAACAACCAAAAAGAGAAAGCAAGGATTTTTGTATTCAATAAATATAAAAACTTGATAGAAACCATCGGAAATACGCCAGTTGAATTAAAATATGGTCAAAAAATTAAGAGCATAGCAAAAGAAGATTATTTTTATTCCTTAGCTATGGAACAATTAATTAGAAGAGTTTATGAAACACCAACGCCTCCAATTTTTAATAAATTAATCAGAAATCCAAGAATAAGCATTTTAACTGATGAAGAGGAGGAAATCATAGTTGATTATATTCTATTAACTTGGCAAAGAACTAAGGAACATCGAAAGAATTTGGAAGAGTATTGGGTGAAAATGAGTAAAATTTTCGCAGAAGATTACAAAGGAAAGAAATTGGCTCCAAATATTAAGATTGAAGTTAATCCCAAATTTTTACAAAGGACTCACGAAGAGATGATGATAAACTTTTTAGCTCCTAAAAGTAATTCCCATAAAAAACTATCACATCGTCTATTAGATCTTCAATGGAAAATCATCAAAACCAAATTTCCCTATTCATTTTTAACTTCCGACAATCCAGTCGTATTTTTCAATTCTTATTATGAAAAAGAAAAGAAAAAAAGAAACGATTTTATTAACAAACAGATTGAGAATATTAAAAAATATAGGAATTTTGATAATTGGGAAGGTTTTATAGAAATAAAGGGTGAACTCGGAAAAGCACCAATGAATAAAGGTGTAGAGATATATCTTCCAATTTCACCTACTATCTGTTTATGCCTCTATGATAAAGAAACAACGAAAACATTGTTAACACCTCACAAGATAAATAAAGAAATAATACTTCAAGCTGATAAATACATTTTTTCTCATCATAAGAGATTAAGTTTTATTAAAAAAATTATATTAAAAAATCCAAGTTGTATTAATAAGGATGGAAACCGGCATGAAATAAGAGCATTTTTTAAAAAAATATTAAGACAGATTAAAAAACAAGTTTAATATCTTAATAAATTGATATTAAAAAATCTTTAAGAAGAGTTATAGTTGAAATCATTATTAAATGATATTATTGATTATTCTTTTTCATTTTGATAAAAAATATTTTAATAGATTTTTTTAAAGAAAGAGAAAATAAAGCTTAAATTTAGAATAATCATTTTTTAAAAAACCCTTTAGTTTAATAAGGGAATGGAATTATTAATTTTTTTCACCAATTTTATTTGGTGATTACTCAATACATCTCTTATTAAATCGAAAAATTTATTAGTAAGATTGTTGAATTTCATATTATAAAAGACAAATGTATAAATATTAAGATTGAGACAAAGGTAATTTTTTATTGATTGATATATTTGCGAATGATTTTTATGAAATAATGTCTGCTTTATCTAAAAATTCTGAACTAAATAGCAAAGTTTTATCATTAATTGAGTCCAGACTTGAAGAGGAGACTAGAAAAAATGAATTTCGCGACATTCTTAAAAAATTTGTAAAAGGAGAGATTATTGATTTAAGCTCAACGATTTATCAAGTTCAAATTAAAATACCTAAAAGCACATCGAAATATGCAAGTGATAATAGGGTATTTACACGAGATTGGGCGGAACGCTTATTAAGAACCCAATTAAGCCTATTTTACAATCAAGCAGTTATGGAAATATTAATTGACTCTGGAAAAGAGGAATTCTTTATCCCACATTCTAAATATGAAGATCATAATTCTTTTTGTACCAGAGAAATGGCAAAAAAAAAATAAAAAATAAAAATCATAAAGTAAAAGAATTATATTACAAACTTATTGATGTATATGAAAATGAGAATTACGACCGACACGCGATAACGATACCTCAGCATCCAAATTGTACTCATGTTATCCGTCCTATTGATTAAGGAAAAATAAGAATTTTTTAAACGATATGGAGGTATTTCATTTGATTCCGACAACAAATATTAAAGAAACTGAACGAAAAATATTAACTGATATGTATAAATTTGCGTTAGAATTGTCAAATAAGGATATACCTCAACTTTACGAGTTAGGGCATTATTTAACTGATAACTTGATATCAAAAATATGTATGGTTATTGGAAAGGAAAAAGGGATTAATTTTGAATATACAGACTCTAGAGGAATTCAGCAGACGAGGGGTTTCAAATGGTTATACGAAAAAATTTTAAAAAAAACATATATTACCGCACCAATTTACGATGAAATTAAAAAATTACACATACAGAGAAATGTTTATCAACATCGTTATTGGGCAGTTAAACACCATCTTCATAAAGAATACGCACTAAAATACATAGAAAAAGCAAAAAATATTATGATTGCTGCCAATATAATTAAATCCATTGATAAAATCCAACCGACTAATTATTTAACGAAAGAAATAATGACGGGGACTTACGATGAGACCCTAAAAAGTAAATTGTTAAAATGCTACGACGCATTAACAAACATTTGCGATTTTTATATTCAAATTAATCAACCCGAAATAGAATTTGAAAAAAAAATTGATAGGTCTGAAGTTTTTATTTCATTAAAAACATTAGAAAAATTTCAAAGCGAGTGCTTCGAATATTTAACTCTTTATTACAATGAAGATAAAGCGTTATTGAAACATTTTGGGCCAACTACTATTAAAATCGTATACAATCAATTAGATATATATATTTCCTTAAATGGTGATTATATTGATCATATTAATATGAATTTAGGTAATAAATATGTAGAAGAAAAGTCTGAAATCGAATCCTTGCTAGAACAATTACAAAATAAAATAAATGAATTTTAAGTATCAAAAGACGATCATAAAAGAAAATGCAAATATTCATAGAATGGGATCCCTATTAGAGGAGACTCTGCTTTCTTTAGATGGAATATCTCCCATTCCAGTTTAAATTTAATATAAGATAAAAATTAGAATGATTACAGTAAAAGATATTGATAAAGGGTGAATATAATTCCTAAGTTAATAGTATTAATAGAAATTCCAAAACTCAGTGTTCCTTTTTCTAGTTCATTTAAGATTCAAGATAATAAAAATACTTTTTATTTATATCCTGGAACTTTTACTCAGACTTTAAAAGAATATAATGATGAATTATCGAGAATCCATAATGATCCAACTTATAATGGATTTCATGCTCCAGGCTTTGAGTTTTATTTCGATAAAAATCAAGAGCGTTTTGCGTACATTGCCTCCGAGATAGATATTGACTTAAATATATCACGCGAAGAGTTATTTGATCGTATTAGAATATTTTTTAGACCACTTATAACAATTTTCTCTTTTTTTATTAGTGAAATCTTCACCATAAATAAAGTGTATTTTTTTGAGAAGAAAAGTTGGGGTTGTGAATTCATTCAAACATTAGAATCTCCAGATTTTCATAAAGAATTATCTGAATATTCTAAAATTAAACAATTTATTTCCCAACATGATGTTGAATTTTTATTTCCATGTATTTTAACGAGAATGTGTGGAAAAGAGCATTATTTAGAGTTCGTTGATGGATATATTGTGGGTAAAATTAAAAGTTTCTTTATTGGTAATAAAATATCGAACTATTGGAATTGTTTAGAACATTTTTCAAATAAATATTGTACTTCTATCGATAAAAATAGGATTTTAATAAAAAATGTTAATAGACAATTAAATAGGATTGTCAATGGAGCCATAGGACTGATAAAAGATGACGATGTTGCATTTCCGGATTTATCTATTAATGAGATTAAGAGTAAAGGGTGGTTATTAGGAGATAATCGTCCTCCTATTATAAATCGTATATTGTATATGTTTAAAAGAAAAAGGATTAATCTTTCAGATGAAGAGAAGAAAATTATTAAGATATTAAATGAAGTTCGAAACAAATTATATCATGAAGAAAATTACTTAACTCGCTTATTAGGGAGACTTGCAAGGAGATTTCATCTTAATTCTCCAACACTCCTAGATATCGGTTTATTTACAAAGAAATTTTCTTTAATCGTAGAAAAAATGATCTTGGGATTTTTTAAGATAATCCCTAATTATTTTGAGTTAAAGCAGGAAGAATATTATCATAGTTTAAAGAATATAGAGATGAACTTACCAACATTAAGAACAAATGAAGAGTTAAGACAGGAATATCATAATAAAAGATTCAATATGGAAGGTTTAACAGAAAGGGAAATCCATATAAAACATTTAGTCTATGATAAGAAAGATCTTACTCAAAGAGGCAAATATATACCTATTATTAAATATTTAGATCGCCTAAAATCTAAAATACAGGAATATATTCAAGAAAATTATTTTTCTGGTATTTTTAATAGCCCGAGTGGTTCTTTAGATGCTATGATAAAGTTTAATGATAATCTGAATGGTTCTATTGAGTTCTTAACGAGGAATAGAAGAGAAATAGTAAACCTTATGAGAAGCGAATTGTTATTCATTTCAAATATAAATCCACAATTTAATAACTTTAGAATCAAATTTGTACCAATGATAAAGAAGATATCGAATATTATAGGAGGAAATGATAACCCAACTGGCAAATTTTTCACCTTTATGATTGAAATTAAAGAAATCGATGAACTCTAAAATTTTAAATTAGATACTTTTTACTAATATTTTCCTCAAAAATCACTTTTTACTAGAACCTTTTTATTATACCATTAGAACTAGCTTAAAAGCTTTTTTACAAATTAATTTTTGTTTTAATAAGATTGTCTTATTATAAATAATCCTATGGCTTTTAATTATTTTATTAAATTCCGTTTAGATATTACATTTATTTAATAAAAACAGCTATATTATTACTAGTTACATAAAATGTGATTTAGTTGCAGTAAAAAGTGATTTAAGTTTCATCAAAAAGTGTTTTTAACATATCGATTAAAACTTTAAATTTTTTATTCGTAATCCATTTAACTTTTTTATGTAATCGACAATAACTAAACCATTGATTTTGTTTTTTAATTTTTTGATCGTGAAAGAACGGTTTCACGAACATTCTCTACAAGCATTAGTTTAAATAGTTTAATAATAAAAATATATATCTCTCCCATAAAGTTATAGTTTGATTTTAATGATAAGTACGGTATCTAAAGAAAAAAATGTATTAAGACTAGAAGAATATCTTAAATATATAAAATTTTCCTTTAAAACCTCGTTTTGGGACATATTCAAAGAAAGATTAGTTCCTCTTAAGGACGGAGTTATCATAAGACAGTTTCGTCGAGGTAAATTTATTTCAGATTGCACAACATTTTTTAATGAAAATTTGAACGACGAATTAGAATTTAAATTAGAAAGGAAGAGATATATCTTGTACTTTCTTCCAGATGGAGAGTTTGGAGCGATTAGAATAGAATTGGTATCTATTAAATAGATATTTCTATAACCTTTAGTATTAATGATTGCATAAACAAATGTAAGTTAATTGGCGGAAAATCAAATGTAAAGGAACGAAAAGTCTTATATACTAATAATCTAATTATTCCAAGACATGTTCCTTTAAATGTTTGTTTTACATATGACTAGCGTAAATGTAAAAATCTTGATTTCTTGTAAAGAAAAATCAACATTTTACATTTATCTTTTACTTTTTATATTTCTTTAAGAATTTTTTAATAAAAAATTCCCTTTTTGGTATAGAAGCAAAATAAAAAAATTAGCCGATCCTTCTCAATGATAAAGCAGATAAAGCAAATAATGTGTCCAACTTGTAAAAAAACAGGACACATTAACATTCCGGAAGATATGTTAACAAAAGACAAAAGTTTAACCACTATTTCGATTCATTCAGGAATAATATGTCAACATATGTTTCAAATATATGTTGATAGATATAGTGTAGTTCGAGGCGCGGAACCAATTCATTTTGAAATAAAAAATATTGAATACATTCACGATGATGGAATCGATGATTATATTCCTGGAAGCTTATTTGAAGAAATGAAGACATTACTTAGAAGTTATGTTAGAAAGGATGGTATTGCCGGTATAGGGTTATATAATACTGGTGGACGACCATTATTCGTTGCTCTACCATACAATATGTTAATTAATGTTAACATATTAAATAAAACCGAACTGACAATGAATAATAAACCTGTTGCAATTGAAAAGGTAATCATTACATTTAAAGATAATTATAGACTGTTTCTTAAAGTTATAAAGTTATACTCACGCTCATTTGTAATAGCTTTATTTTTCGATTTCGAAAGTACTCCGGGTTATGGAAATTTATTTTTAGAAAAATTAGTTGGACAAGTCTATGATTTGTTTCAAAAAAACATACCTTAAAATAAATAAAGTTTCTTTTTATAAAGTTTATCTTGATAAATTTGTGACGATTGCTTAAGAAAACAACTCACTTCAGGAAAGAGATGAATCAATAAGCAGTTGATTAGTTAATTTGTAGAACAATAAATAGACCGTTTGTAATTGACGAAATTTCGAAATCGTCGTTAAATGAAGTAATGTATTTATCTCTGAGCGCCTTCAAGGTAGGTGCTGGAATTGGTATGGTAATCAAGGACATTACAAAACATAAGCAGGTAGAGATAGAATTAAAGAACATAAACAAATTAAAAACGGATTTATTAATGAGGATCTCTCATGAATTAAAAACACCTCTTATTTCAGTTAAAGGAAATACGGAGCTTCTTTTGGATTTGCATCGAGACAAGTTCGATGACGATACAATATCAATTTTAGAGAGCATAAGAGAGGGTTGCCTAAGACTAGAAAATCTAATCAAAGACCTTTTAAAAAGTTCTCAATTAAAATCTGGAACCGTTAAACTAAGCGCTTCAAAAGAAGATTTATCTTTTCTAATAAAATTTTGTCTAGAAGAATTGAAAAGCTTAATTAAAACGAGAGAACATAAGATAGTTTTAGAAATTCATGATAGACTAATTACTTGGTTCGAAAAAGAGAGAATTTACGAAGTAATTATCAATTTATTAATCAACGCCATAAAATACACACCCCCTAATGGAAAAATCACTATCAAATCTGAAATTGAAAAAAATTCAATTATAATCTCAATCAAAGATAATGGAATTGGTTTTACTGAGGACAAAAAGATGCTCATTTTTAGACAGTTTGGTAAAATTGAGCGCTATGGACAAGGTTGGGATTTAGGCATCGAGGGTACTGGATTAGGACTATACATTTCTAAAAAAATCATAGAAATGCATAATGGAAAAATATGGATGGAGTCAAAAGGACAAAACAAAGGTTCCACATTTTATTTCTCTTTGCCAATTATCAAGAGATAATGTGTTTTTTAATACAACAATGTTAAATTATAGATTTGCTTAATTGCTAGAAGTTTAAAAATGTTTAAATTAAATAAATTACAAAATCTCAAAAAAATCGTACCACAATGAATTTAAAAGAAAAAATAGATATCCTTTTAGATCAAATAGCGCATGTTAACGGTGTAGAAAACGCGGTATTGACGCAGAGAGACGGATATCCGATACAATCGACAGGCGTTTGGCTTTCAAAGGACGAGATCTTTGATGTATGTTCTGCCACAAGCGCAATCTTTAATGCGGCAATTCGTTTGCATCCTAATGATTTAAAATATGTTTTAATTGAGGCAGATAGAGCAAATATATTAATTGCACCGTTAAACAATCCCTTACACAGATCTTTAGAAGCAATTTTAAAACAACAAGGCATTCTAGACGATAGGCACGAGTTTTTTATTGCAATTACCGCTCGACCGAATATTAATCTGGGTGGTATTTATCTACAAGCGAGCAAGTGCTTGAAAAAGATTAAAATGTCCTTAATTACATCGGGAGAATCTTTTAAACCACCTCAAAAAGAATATAACCAAAAAAGAATAAATCAAATCTTGAAAGGATTTAAGGTTAAAGAAGAAGAAGGATTTGATTTAAACTTATCAACATGTTTTTTAAGTCTTACGAAAACCCTAGCAATGGATATAAGAAAAGTTCTGGAAGATTTCTCTTTAACAATTCCTGAACTAAAATACGCTTTTATATCAAGCGAAGGAGGCTCTATAATTGATAGAATATTAATAAAAACCAATATCGACGACTATATTTTGGATAATGTCTCTGCTACGGATTTTTCTCTTTTTCATATAGCAGACAAAAGCGCTTGGTTATTAAAAAAAACCCATGCAAATAGAGTTTTAATTGACTGTGATAATTACTTTCAATTTCTGTATAGAACAAAAAAAGCCATTTTTAACACGAAAATAGGCAAAAGGGGACAGAGGTTGGCGTATTTAAGACTGATCCTTCCACAATTTAAGACAAGAATTAATGAAATCCTTAGTAAAATAAATTATTCAGAGCCAAATAATTTAACTGGCACCTTTAAGATTGTTTGCTAATGTATTAGAAAAGTATTGAAAATACGGATCTTTATAAAAATGATTTATGATTATGAAAATAAAATTATCCAAGTTAAGATAGTTTATTACGGTCCTGCTATGTCTGGAAAGACAACTTCGTTAAAATATCTATTTGAATATTACGGAAAAGAAGAAAGATTAGAGTCTATTGAAAGTACTATAGGTCGAACTTTATTTTTTGATTTTGGAGTCTTACAGATAGAAGGCATTAATTGGAAATTTAAATTTTTACTGTATACGGCAACTGGGCAAGACTTTTACGCAAGTACGCGCCCTACAATATTAAATGGCGTAGATGGGATTATTTTTGTGGCAGATTCTCAGAATAAATATATGGAACATAATTCAAGATCGTGGAGCGAGTTAGAATTGTTGTTTGATGACGAAATTTACAACATTCCAATTGTTGTTGCTTTAAATAAAGACGACTTAGAAGAAAAAGAAAAGATAAATGAGGACGAGTTTAAAGACCAAATAAATTACGGAAAGTTTAGAAATATTTCCTTAAACAAAACAATCGCGACAACGGGTCTAGGTGTTTTCGAATCGTTTGTACAAATGTTTCATCTTATCTTTCCTCAATTAACAGCTTCTAATTCTTAATTTAGCAGGCGACTATAACGACTTTTTTCCTTCTCTAATTTTTTAGAATTTTTTAACTTGATTAATCATGTATAGGTGAACTACTACTACCTAAAGGAATTCTTTATCATGTTAAAAGGAATTATTAAAAAAAAAATGAAATACGGGACTCCGTTACCGCTTTTCTTGCTTACGGGCCTCCTTCACCACACCCAGGAATACTAACTCCTGAGGCGGCCATCCGGAGACCATAGGCTACGGTTAAGAAAATCGCCAAGGCCGATACAGATTTTTCGATTAATTCCAAAGTAATTAACACCAAAATTATTCGTTGGTGTCAATTGTATTTATTAACCTTTATAAACAACTATTTTTTTCAACTATTTTTTGTGTGTAAATTCATAGTTGACAATTATTTGGACAAATCTGGACCTTCTTTAAATATATGTATTATCTGTAACATATAGTAGATTAAGTAGGTTTGATTTCTTAAGACACAACTCCTGAGAGCGAATTAGTGGGAGATCTAATTGCAATAGTGCATTCTTTCAGTGGAAAGATGTATCGTATGCGAAGGTCATTACCCCCCGTTTATTAAGAGTTACTTTGGTAATATTAAACGTAATGCTACAGAAAAAAGAATCTCGAATTTATCGAAAAATTAAGTCAATAACACGAAAACACAACTCGTATATATCTAAAATTTTCTAATAATGTAGAGATGAGAAAACTCTTTCTGCTAAGTTTGGATTACTAAAAAGAAAGGGAAAGGAGCATCAATTAGAAATTAAATCAAAAAAACAAAGAGGTAAATTTCAAGAATTATTGGAAATGTATAAAAGATCAAACAGCCCTACCATAAAGATAGAAGGAAGAAAAATACTATTATGCAAACCGTTTGAACAAAAAGCGGGCATACCCTCCGAAGAGACGCGTCAACCGCATGCAACTCATGTAAGTAAAAATAAGGAGCTCGGAGTGGATTTAGGCTTAATACATTTTGGAGTCCTTTCTGTCAGGGATAAGTCGAAACCTTCTAACTGCGATGAGGTTAAACGATATTTTCTGGATCAGCGAACTCTCTTTGATATGACGTTCAACGTTGAAACTGGAAAATTCGAATACATCAAATATACAAATCCGTTCGAAAACGAAAGGGGAGAAAAAATAAAAAATATCGTTGATAAACAAAAAAATCCGACTAATATTAAATTATCGTTGAGAAATCTCAGAAAAGAACTTAAAATTATACAGAGGCTTAAAGCTGAATACGAAAATCGTCATCCAAACGATTATTGGAAAAAAATCAAGTGTTATCATCAAGCGAAAGCGGAACTATGTATTTGGAATAAGATTCAGAAAATAAATAAAGAAATTGTAAACCGAATTTCAGCCCTCATCGTTCAAATTGTCCGCTTCCACGGTGCATCACGAGTCAAATTCGAGGATCTAAGTTGGTCTCG
>JAUWBH010000076.1 GCA_030605085.1 Promethearchaeota archaeon
GCATTTATGTACTTCCTTTAAGAGGACATATTTTAGAATATAAAAATACCGAAAGATATAAAAGCTGGAGCAAAACAAATCCTCGTAATATTATAACGGATCCAGATGCAATTGAAAAAGTTCCTAAAAATTATGCTAAGCTTTATATCAATGCACTTGTAGAATATGGAAAATTGTGCGACGAGGTTATAATCGCAACGGATTGCGATTGCGAAGGTGTAAATATTGGACTCTTTGATGCGTTTCCTTTCGTTAAACAAGGAAATCCAAAAATTTCTTTAACACAAATGTGGTTTAGTTCTCTACAAAAAAGTGAGATTCAAAAAAGATTTCAGAATTTAATTACACCGAAATTTAGCTGGGGTGAGGCAGCTGAAGCTAGAGCTATTATAGACGCAATTATTGGATTTTCAGCCACTCGAGAAATCACAAACACTTTAAAACCACTTTTAAACCAATTTAACAAGCAATTTACATCTATAGGTCGTGTTCAAACTTCTTTATTATATCTCATATATTTGCGTGAAGAACGAATAAAGAACTTTGTTCCAGAACAATACTATACTATAGACGCGAATTTAATCAATAATCTAAATTCAATTAAAGTTTATCATCAAGCAAATCCGTTTAAAAGGGAAGAAAAGGTAAAGGCATTAGAAATATTTCAAAAAATTAAAGATGAGAAAATAGCTAAGATAGTCAGCAATGTAAAAAATAGTGTTATTAGAACACCTCCAACGCCCTTAAACACATCCAAGGCTTTGATTTTACTAACTAAGAATTTAAAAATCAGCGCAAATCTCGCTCTTAAAACTATGAATTCTTTATATCTCAATCAAATCATCTCTTATCCGAGAACAGATAGCGATGTGTATAAATCTAATTTTGGACATCTTGAATTCTTAAAAAAATTTGCTTCGAATTCAAAATTTGGTAAATATTCGTCAAAATTATTAAAAGAAAATAGAATTCGGCCAACAAAAGGAAAAAAAGATGCGGGAGATCATCCTCCAATTATACCTTTAGAAAGTCTGGAAGACAATAGCCCAAGATTCGAAAATCATTTACAAAAAAAAGTTTACGATTTATTAGTAAGGCATTATTTGGCTCTTTTTGGAAAAGAAGCTAAGGAAGCAAAAACAGTATTGAAATTATTAATAAAAGATGAGCCTTTTATTGGTAGATATGTCTCTTTAATTTCTGAAGGATTCTTTGAGATAGCACCCTTTCTTAAACCAAAATACGACTCTGATATCAAAATTGTAGGAGATAAAATTCCTGTTGAAAAGATCTTTTTTAACGAGAAACAAACTCAACCATCACCTAGATTCACAGATACCTCATTATTAAAATTAATGGAAAAAAATCGGTTAGGTACAAAAGCGACCCGTCCCCTCATTATTCAATTACTACAAGATCGAGGATTAATATATCGTAATAAACGCCAGTACATTTGTTCAGAGCTAGGAATATTTTTAATTGATAACTTAAAGGATATATGGTTACCTTTCCTTGAGCCAAAATTTACAAGATTCATTGAAGAACTTCTTGAAAACATAAAAGACGGAAAAACGAAGATGGATGAAGTCGTTGATATAGTTAAAAACAAATTTCTAAATTTATTTGATAAGTTTCGAGCAAAAAAAATAGATTTAACACTTAAAGTTGCCGATTTTGAAAAAAAAATTAAAAATTCTTCTCAAAAGAGAACTACAAATAAAGAATTTCCACTTACAACATCAATGTGCCCTTTTTGCAGAACTCATCCAATGATTCTTGTTTCAACCCGAAATAAAAAAAGATTTCTCGCGTGTTCCAACGAGAATTGTGAGAAAAAGTATTTATCTGTCCCAAAAAGAGGAAAGATTACAATTTTAAATTCTAAATGTGCTATATGTAATTTTAACATTTTTAGAATTAACATAATAAAAAATAACAAAAGATTTAATTATTACATTTGCCCTAAATGTTGGAATGATGGCTTAAAAATTAATACGAAAGAAGGATTTTGTTCCGCGTGTAAGGATTATAAGATTATAAACGATAGTTGTATTAAAAACTAATTTAGAATTAAATTGCATCTTTAAAAAAAAATTACGTCATAAAACGAAATCTAGTGAAAGCAGCCCGAGATAAGCCTATATAATTTTCAGATATTTTGTAATACATCGTACCAGCGGTATTTTTTTTCTCAAGATAATCGCTCTTAACGATATTATTTAAAGCATGAACCATTGAGCCTAAAGTTACAGATCCCATCGCAAAAAACTTCTTTTTTGCTATTTTTAGTAATTCTCTCTCAGAGTGCCATTTTCCGTCGAGAAGTGCAATTAAAATATCGTTTTTAACAGGGGTTTTTATATCTTTAATTTTCGCAAATAGGTTGCTAAATTCTGGCTTATAATAAATTTTCATAAGAGTAGAAAGGTTTAATCCATCCTCATCAGATTTTTCCAACTATACGCACCTTTTTAACAAAATGTTTATTTTAAAACTATATTAGTATACTCTAAAACTATATTTAGTATAGGCGGCTCTTGTTAACCCTATGTAATTTTCAGAAATTTTATAATGCATCGCTCCAGCGATAAATTTCTTCTCTACGTAATTACTTTTAACCACATTATTTATTGAACTTACCATAGTTCCTAATGTTACTGCTCCAAGATAATTATATTGTTGTTTTTTAGCCATTCTTATTAAATCTCTTTCGGAGTGCCATTTTCCATCGAGAAGAGATGTAATTATATCATTTTTCACTGGCGTTCGTATCCCTTTAATTTTGTTAAACAACGCACTATATTCTTCTTTATAATATTTTTTTAGAAGCATCGATCTGCTGAGATTATCCTCTGACAATTTTTCCAAATTAATACACCATGACATAAAAATTTCTTTTTATGAAAAAGATATAAAGATATTGTATTTATTAAAATGTAATACTCAAGTAACATGTTTTAAAAATACAAGATACACTTATAATCTATATAAGGCTTCCAGAAATTCCGTCTTTTTTATACATTTCCCAAGTTATCCATTTTTCAGAAGTTTCTGGAAGCATAGCTAAAATTGATCCCCCAATCCATACCGAGAATTTTCTCTCTCTTGGTGCTATAATTTTTATACTTTGATCTCTTCGCTTTTTTCTCGCCAATTCTAATTTTAATTCTTTATAAATTCGATTTTTAAGATTCGGAAACATTGAAGATCCCCCTGACAATATAATATTATTTAACAATTTCGAACGAATATCTACATCGCACGAATCAATAACTTCCATAATAGCCTTAGATAACGATAGATGTTCTAAGCTTATAATTGAAGGATTAAATAATACTTCTGGAAGCATAAACCGCTCTTTAGAAAGCGCAATAGTTGAACCATCTGGTAATGAATATTGCTTCTTGTATTGTTCACTTTTCTTAAGATCTTCCTTATAATCTAACGACACGAAACACGCTTTTTCTTTTAAGACCCTAACTAAATCTCTTTTAACAGATGAATCAACAGAAAAACCTATAGATGATAATAGCTTTTCCATATAACGAGTTAGAGTTTGTCCACCCGTCTCTAAAACATTAATGGCGTAATCAATTTTATATCCTTCATAAACAGGTACAATTCGAGTACTACTATCTCCAATCTCTACAACCAATCCAGATTTAAATCCTCCTGAATAGAGTGTACATAGTGAATCTAAAACGGGATAGAAAGCCTTACATTTATAGTACCCTAAAAAGAGTTCAAATATTCTTTCTAAATTATCTAAGACGAGATTTGGGTGAAATGTATATAACACATTAACAAGTGATGGATCAGCGCGCAATTTATAAAAAAAATAATCTATAATTTTTTCAAAATGACTCCAATTAATTATTCGCCCGTTTTTAATTGGATAAAAAATTTTATATAAACCTAAAGATTGAATCTCGTCTCCCACTTGAAGTTCCTGCTCCTCACTCCCATACTGAACACTGAGATTATGATATTTTGGTTTACCCACTATTGTGAAGAACACTTGAGAAGGATAATCTTCACCAGCATAGCCTCCTTTAGACGAGAATTGACCAATGTCCAAAACAACAGTAAGTTTTCTCATAGGATAAATGTTATTCTATGATACTTATATGTAGAGAAACAATTTTAAATTTGCTTAAAATAACAGAAAAAAAAATAAAGTAGACTTTACTCTCCGCGCATTATTTTTTTTAAGCGAGTTAATTCCTCTAACATCTCATCTCTTAATGAACCAAGACCTCCACCAGCTTGAGCGGCTGCTGCTGGTCTCGCTGGTGAACCCGCTGGAGGTCCACCGCCTGGAGGTGCCTTAGGAGGTCCGCCGCCTGGAGGTGCCTTTGGAGGTCCGCCGCCTGGAGGTGCTGTTGGAGGTCCGCCACTAGGAGTCCCTGCTGCACTTACAGCGGCCGTGGATGTCTCTACTCCACCACCGCTACTACTTAAAAGATTAAATAATGTGCTTGCTGCTGCTGTTTTTACAGTACCAATATTTGCAGCTGCAACTTTTTTAGAGGATGTACTCTCTGTTTTTAATTCGAGTTCTGCTGGAATCTCTTTTAGATCCTTCTGAGCTTTTTTTAACGAATCTATAAAGTCGTTTATTCCTTTTACTGTACCTTCAAGTTCGTCAGCTAATCCTTCCAGCCCTTTCTTCAAGAAGTTAATAACTCTGTTTAATTTTTTTTTTTCTGAAACCAATTTCCACTCAATTCCTCTAATCTTTTTGAGATTTTATAAAATAGTTTAAGTTATGTAATAAGTTTATTTTATCGTTACAATTATTATAATAATTTATTTATTTATTTATTTATATTTTTATAGAATCTGATAAGAAAATTTTAGAATCTAAAATGAAATATTAGAAAAAATATTAAAAACTTTAAATTTAATAATATTATAACCATAAAATATTTTGAATTAAATTTTAAATATATCCTATATATAATTTAATCATCAAAAATAAATAGTCCCTAAGGATAATAATAGATAGGTGGTAAAAATTCCCAAGAGAGAAATGTTTATAAAAAGAGTCTACGAAATCGTCAACGAACTAAAGATTCCACTGATCGATGAAAGGGTCTATGAAAAGGTCAATTTTAATGCAGGGGCCGCTTTGGCTTTTGTCACTTTTAAATTTGAAGAAGACGAATCTGTTATTAGAGGATTTCTCGGTTTGGCAGAGTATTTTCACACAGTAGTAATTAAACGTAAAGATGAGTTCTATATTCCTCACGGTTCTCTTTTATTTAGATTAGTTTCGTCGTAAAACCTCAGAAATAAATGTTTTTTTTTTACTTTTCTTTTTTAATTCAGATTATTTAATTGTATAGTTTAAAATGTTTTAGAAAAATTAATTTATATAACTTAAATGGAAATTTTTTTTTATTTGATACAATTTGGAATCAAATCATAGTGAACCTACCGATCAAACGGTAGAAAAGCATAGAAAGTTTTCTATACGAGAATTTGGAGGGGCATTTGGCGACTGGGGCACTCTGGTACCATTTCTTATAGGGTATATTGCTATTGTAGGGTTAAATCCAGCAGGGATATTTTTGTGCTTAGGTATAACTAATATTATATTGGGAATAAAGTACAATTTGCCATTACCTGTTCAACCACAAAAGACGATTGGTACAATAGCGATCTCCCAAGGATGGGGGGTCAACTTGGTTATTTCAACTGGATTCGGTACGGGTATAGTATGGGCAATTTTAGGATTTTCAAGGAAATTAAATAAAATAGTTGATAAAGTTCCTATAGTCGCTGTTCGAGGGATACAACTCGGTTTAGCGTTAATATTAGGATGGGCAGCAATTATCTTATTCTCTGATAATCTTATATTAGGTTTTATTTCAATTTTAATTATATTACTTCTGATTAAGGTAAAGAAAGTCCCTTCTGCGATCATTCTGATAGTAATAGGGATGTTTATCTTGTTTTATACGGGTGCATTTACTATAACAGAAATCGTGTTTGGTTTGCCTAAACTTGAATTTCAGATCCCTACTTTAGAAAACATATTGATAGGGATGCTTATAGCGGGAATCGCTCAATTATTTTTAACTTTAACCAATGTTATGATTGCTACAATCAGTTTAGTTAAAGATCTTTTTCCTGAAAAAGAAGACGTAATAGATGCCAATTCTTTAGCTTTAAATATGGGGATTATGAATGTTATAACCCCTTTTTTAGGTGGAATGCCTTTGTGTCATGGCTCCGGTGGTCTGGCCGCTCAATACGCGTTTGGAGCAAGATCAGGAGGTTCAATGATTTTAGAAGGCATCATGGAAATCTTTTTAGGTTTATTCTTTTCAGAAACCTTATTTCTGTTTTTTAATAAATTTCCTAAAGCAATACTAGGCGCAATGTTAATTTATGTAGCGTTTTTACTGGGAAAGGTTGCCTTTAAAGATTTTAATTTAAAAGCACTTCCTATTATCGTAATCTCAGCTATTATTTGCTTTACAATAAATATTGCTTTAGGTTTTTTTATAGGTTTGATATTATTTTTAATTTTCAAGAAAAAAATTGAACAACATCCAATAGAAAAATTAGATTCTAAAGATTCAAGTAGTTGACCATCTAAATATTAATAACTACATTATTGATTCTATTTAATATAAAATTTTGATTTATTTATTATCTCTAAAACTTCGGATTCGGGAACATCATACCAGCGTTTATAAGCTTCAGCTACTGCAAATCGCCACACATTTCTAATATTTGGACAAAAAGTCTTATGAACTTCGTTTTTTATTCTTTTTACCGTATTTAATGGAGCCGTAGGCACTGCGATAAGAATCTTTTCTGGATTATACTTCTTTACCATTTTTATAGCTGCCAACATAGTAAATCCAGACGCTAAACCATCGTCCAACATAAAAACATGTTTTCCTGAAACATTTTCCTTATATATTTCTTCTAAGTTTGATTCTTTATTATAAAATTGTAAACGGTCTTTAATTTCTTGTTTAGTTAATTCAATTGAATTGTTTAATTGTTTCTCTGTTAAATTAAGTTGATCGAATAACGGTTGATTTATTAATACTGTCCCATCAGTTGTAATAGATCCGAAACCAGCTTCAGTATTCCACGGAATTTTTATTTTTCTAACAATCAATACATCGTAATTAAGATTCAAACTATTACAGAAGCCTTCTGAAACTGGTACGCCCCCATTAGGAATTGCAAAGCAAAAGAAATTCTTAGGGGAACTTTTTATATGATCATAAATAGAACTATCCTCTTTATTTATCAGTCCTGCTAAAATCTGCCCCGCTTGAAATCTTGTTTCGTATCTTTTAAACGTCATTGTTATGCTTAATAAAGAAACTTGGAAATATTAACATTATCCAATAATGAGAGTGTGCATAAATAAATTGATCTTTAAAATAATTTTAGTTAATATATCCAGTTATGAATGATTAGTTTCTACAAAAAATTATGTTTCTACAAAAATAAATAAATAATTTTTATTATTAGGTATATAGTTTTCAGTATTCGTTTTTCAAATTTATTTTATAATTATCGATAATAGGTTAGAAAGCTTGAGTTTAAATGTCCAAGAGATCAAAAGCAAGTATTTAAATGAGTCTCATTCTGATGTGAAGATTAAGCTAATTGAATTACTATTGCAATGCTATGAGCCGGAAAAAGATGGAACCTCTTTTTTAAAAGCTCAATATAAGAGCGAAAAAGATGGAAGAGTTAGAGAAAAATTAATAGAATCAATTGGTAAGCTTGATAAGGAAGGTTCAATACAATTTCTCATTGAAGCATTAGGGGATCCTAATGTCGAAGCTAAAAAAACAGCTATAATCGCTTTAAATGGTGTTAGTGGAGCATTAGAGCCATTAATTGAAGTACTAAAATTTCGAAATAAAGAAATCTATGATACTTTGATTAACTCGATTGTAAAGATTGGTAAAAAATCCGATATACAAAAAATAATTAAATACATTCATGGAGGAAATCTAAATATCGTAAAGTCGATTCCAATAATCCTTGGTAAAATTAGAAAAAAAGAGGCTGTAGACACTCTTATAGAGTTATTAAAACACGAAAATTCAATTGTAAGGAAAAATTCGGTTAAAGCGTTAGAGAAAATAGTCGATACGGATTCAATTTCATGCATTATAGAAGCATTAAATGACAAAGACATAGAAGTAAAAATAACCGCAATTAATGTCTTAGGAAGAATAGGAAGTAAGAAAGCGATAAATCCTTTATTAGAGTTATTAAAATACGATAATGAGGATATTAGAAAATATACTGTTAAAGCGTTGGATAAAATTTTACTCAAATCGAAATCATTTAAAATCGTTTATAATGTTTTAAAGAAGAGAAATCTCATTGCGAGAAGAGAGGCTGTTAAATTATTAGGAAGTGCTAAGAATGATCCTGACGCTTTACGGGTTTTAATTAGATTACTTAACAGTAGGGATTCACGGATAAGAAGTTTAGCGTATAGTGCGCTTTTAAAAATTTCTAATAAAAAGGTTGATTATTTAATTCTGGAAGCAATAAATGCAAGAGAATGGCATATCAGGAAGTACTGTGCAAAAATTATGGGCAAAATTGGAGACGAAACAACAATTGACTCGCTTTTTAATTTACTAGATGATTCAAAGAGTGGAGTTAGAAGGGCTGCTACTGATGCACTGTCGAAATTTGGAACGGCTCAAGTTACAGAACAAGCAATAAAATCTCTGGAAAGTTCTGATTGGCGCGTAAGGAGGTCCGCCGTAGATTTATTAGTAAAGATTGGTACCGATGATGCTATAGAGCCACTTATCTCTTGTTTAAATGACGAGGATATATATGTGAAAAGTTGGGCGGCAAAATCTCTTGGTAAACTAAAAAATGTGAAAAATATCGAACCGCTTGTGAAATTATTACAAGATAATGATCCTAAAATCCGTCTAGCTGCAGTGAAAGCGTTAGCGGAATTAGGAGACAAGAAAGCTCTTAATCCACTAATTAGTGCATTAGGCGATGCACTAATGCATCCCACATTAAGAAAGGAGATAGAAAAGGCATTAAATCAAATTGATAAGGATTGGATGAAAAATTTGTGAAAATAAATTATGTTTTGCATTTAAATAAAATTTTAAATCAAGATTTAGATAAATAATTAAGAGAAATTTTGCTAAATATTACAAATTATAGGTGTTTTAGTGGTAAATCAGGAAGAAATTGAGATGTTTATAGGGGAAGCAGAAAGTCATGTTCAAAATGCAGAAAGAATCATTCTTAATTTTGAAGATAATCCAAAGAATAAAAAATCTCTTGACGAGCTCAATTATACCTTTCAAGCATTAAAAGCACTTGCTCCAATGGTGGGTTTTAATAATCTTTCAATGTATTGCCTTTATTATGAATCCATTGTCGAAACTGCCAAAGATCCTAATAAGAATATGTCAAGCATTAATGAGTTTATTGAAATTATATGTGAAAGTCTTGAGTTTTTACACTCAGTGATAAACAGAGTTAAAGAAGGAGATATGAAAGATGTCGATCCTATAACTCTAAACGATCAAAAGAGTACTTTAGACAATTTTAAGAGCGAGTATAAAATCACGTTCATAAAACCAATTGAAATTGAAGAAATTGACACTATTTCAGATGACAAAAAAAATAAATTTTATAAAATACATATACAAATATCAGAAACTTGCAAATTTAAAAGAGTTAGATTATTTTTTATATTCCGAGCGTTAAATAACATCGGGCATATTTGTTGGAGTAATCCAAATCCGACTATATTAGAAAATGCGGATTTTGAGTTTGATTTTGAAATATTCTTTATAAGTCATAGTAAAAGTGAAGAAATTGAATGGATTTTAGACGAAATCTTAGAAATAGATATAAGAATCATTAAAGACATAAATCCTAAAGAATTTAAAAAAATAATTACGGATTACTGTTTAAAATGGCAAAAATCAAAAGAAAAAATGGAGAAATTAAAAGAAACTTTTGATGAACTGGAACGAGAGTATGAAATTAATTTTATTTATCCTATATCTACTGAAGAATTTGACTTAATGTCGAAGGACAAAAGCAATATTTTTTATTATTTATATGTCCGTATAAATTTATCCAGCAAGAATAAAAAAGCGAGATTATATTTTATATTAAAGGCTTTAAACGAGATAGATCATATATGTTGGAGCAACCCGAACCCTAGATTGCTAGAAAATGCTATGTTTAATTTAGATTTTGAATTATACGTTGTAAGCAAGAAATACCCTGATGTGATTTATCAAAGCTTAGAAAAAATCTTAGAAATAGATAGAAAAATTGTTAAAGAATTAAAGAAGAATGAATTTAAAAAGGTTATTACTAAAAAGGGTTCAAAAGAGCAGAAAAAAATCCAAAAGGTTCTTGATGGCCTAGACGAGAGACTCGCATTAGGGGAAATTTCTGAAGAAACATATTCCAGACTTTACAAGAAATGGAAAAGCAAGTTAATTTGAGATGTTCGTAAAATTTTGAAGTCTTTATTTTTTTAAGTACATACTTTTTAATCTTAATTCATGATAACAACTACAACAATAAAACTCAATATAAGGATTTTCCCATAATTCTATTAATCTTTTTGGTTTCATTGGATAATTTTCTCGGATTAAATCGTTATGGTTAAGAAAGATTTTACAGCGCCAACATCGCCTCATTTTCAATGTTTTTTTAGATTTACTTAAATACGGGCCATACATCATTTCATTAAATTTATCATCACTCTCTAGTACTTTATTAAACGTAAATGCTATGATTTTATCGCATTTTGGAATAAATAATTCTTCTATTTCGATGATTTTGTTCTCATTTTCTCCAATTTCTAAGTCTTTTGGAGGAAATGGAAGATCATTTATTGAATTGTATAATAATTTTATTTTTTTATGAACAAACCTCTGGTTATAATTAGCTAATTTAATAAAAACTATTAAATAATCATCGGAAAAAAATATATCTTCTATACCTATTTATCATCACTTTTTTTTTAACTAATTTTATGATTATTACCGTACAAGACATCTATAAATCTGCTTTTTGGAAAGTTTTTTTCAGATTTTTCTCATATGGTATTATTTTTAAAAATTATATGGAGCAAATTTATTTAAATTTATTATATTAAATATTAATTTTTAAAATATCAGATTCTTTGCGTGAGCGTTGAAATTAGAGAATTTTTTATGAATACAAAGCTTATAAAATTAATGACTTCTAAGATTGGAAAAAGAGCTTTTATTCAAAAACGCCTTTATTTTTATCATTTTCTAAATGATGGAATAACATTTGTTCTACCTACTTTAATGGTAAGTTTTTTTATTGCTTTTAATCTGAACTGGTTTCAAGTTGGATTAATTTTTGGCTTTAATGCACTTGCAATGATCGGATTCCAGATTATTATCGGTTATTATACGGATAAGGACATTTCCGAAAAATTAATGAAAGTGGGAATTTTATTACTAGCGTTAACATCGTTTTTAATGATATTTTCTTTTGATTTTTTAAGCCTTTTAATATTTTCAATCTTTTCTGGGATTGCTTTATCCTTCCAACATTCAATTTCATACGCAACAATTAGTAGAATGTATCAGGAAAATAGGGATGTTATGATAGGGCGACAAGGAGCAGCAGGAGATATGGGTAAATGTGTTGCAATTTTTAGTTCGGCGCTAATATTAATTATATTTGCTTCTTGGCAGCTTGTATTACTATTATGGTCAATAACAGCTTTTCTAATATTCGTTTTAATTTCCTACAATTTAAGAAATATAAAATTCAAAGATTTTTTTCTTGACACCTCTATTAACATCACTAATGAAAATAATTTTGTAAAAAACAGTGAAAAAAAGTTTGAGAGTACAGCAATCCTTTTTCTTGTCATCGCATACATCCTTTATGCCGCAATCTTTTCTATATTAATAATAAATCTTGCTACATATTTAAGAGTGGAAAAAACGGGATTAGTATCTGAGTTTTCTGGATTAATATTGGGTTTCACAATAATTTTTGGAATATTAGGAGCTTATACTTCTGGAATTTGTAAGAGTAAATTAGGATTAACAAATTCATTAATTATATTTGGTACTTTTTTAATATTTATTCTAACTTTTTACTTAATAATAGATACAAGTGATTTATTGATTACTTTAATCTTTTTCGCAATTATCGGTTTTTTCTTATTTTTAATATATCCACAATTGTTAGCAACAGTGAACGATATCTTTCGATCTAAAAAAGTAGGCTTTTTTTTTGGAATTGTACTAAGTATAGGTTGGTTTGGAAATTTCCTAGGGTCGTTAATAGGTGGATATTTCGCCGATATTTATTCTGCTAATGTGTTTTTTGTTTTAAGTATAATCTGGTTTCTAATTATAATCTGTTTATCAGTGATGGTAAAGATTAAACACAAAATATAGGAAATTGAGTCGGATTTTTAAACTTTAGTTTATTATGAATTAGGAAATTTTTAATAATCTTTACGATTAATGGTATTATTAATAAAATGTCCGAAAACGGATTAAATTTTTCAAATGGCGCTGAAAGATGGAGAAGCAAGACTCTAAAGGTAAAATCGTTAAAGAAACATTCCCTTCGGAGATCATTTCCATCATTGGAGATATTCTTGCGGGGATTGTTCTGTTGTTATTAATCTTACCTTTTAAGAGTTTTCTTATTTTAATTCTAATGATACCTGCCCTACTTTCGCTTAGAGGAAATATTAGTGGTCCTTTTATTGCAAGAACCTCAAGAGATTTTATTATAGGAGAATTTAATAAGAAATCATGGATTGAGAATACTTCAGCAACCATTATTTTGTCCTTAATTACATCTTTCTTAATTGGAGTACTTACTATTATTTTAAATTCTTATTTAATTAAAACTGAAGTTTTATCAATGGAATTTCTAATTCTAATTCCTATAATTTGTATACTATTCACATTGTCCGTTTCAATTCCAAGTTCAACAGCGTTAAATTATGTAGCTTTTAGGTATGGATTGGATCCCAATAATGTGGTAAATCCTATAATGACCGCAATTGACGATTTTTTCACGGTTATTAGTTTTTATTTGACATTATTAATTTTGGGGGTACATTAGCAAATGAAATACTTCGTAAAAATATTAAAAGAATCAATAGCCATTGTAATCTTCTCATCATTAATGGGCTTCTTCTCAGGTACATTGTTATATGCAAATCAGGAGATATTATATATGATTCCGATCATTCTTTTAATATTACCCGCTTTAAATTCTTTAACAGGTGATATTTCCACAGTTTTAGTATCTCGTTTGACATCTGGCTTGTATATAGGATCAATTCCACCAAAAGTTCAAAAATCGGATAAATTAAAAGAAAACTTTTTCGGATTGTTAATTACTCTTTTATTGAGTTTAGGTTTACTAATCGTTTTTGGATATGCTATAGCGATAACAACGGGAGTTAAAATTTTTAACCCTTTTTTAATGATTTTCATTTTAACTATTACACTTTTATTACTGTTTGTTGTATTGTTCATGTCCTTATTTATCTGTTCAATTTATTTTTTTAAAAGAGGGAAAGATCCTAACAATTTCTTAATTCCTCTGTTAACATCATTAGCTGATTTCCTAACTCCTTTATTTTTGATTATATTTATCAAAATATTTATATAAATTAAAAAATAGAAAATAATGAGTGAAAAGAACAAGAATAAGATGCCGGTTAAAAAGAAATTTAAGTACAAGCCTTTATCATTAAAAGACATTCTAAGAGAAATGAAACAGAATGTAGATTTAATGATTGACTTAGCTTATAGCGCTATAAAATTTGGGAGTAAAGAAATTGCTGATGAAGCCTACAAAATTGAGGGAAGAATCCACGAACTAACTTTTTTGCTAAATTTTCAAATAATCCAAACTCAAGCTGGAGGTTTTAAAGAAGCCAAAATGTTAGAACCGATAGTTTTTATGGGTTTTTGTATTGATAAAATCTCTGATGCTCTGTCGGATATTGCGAGGGTCGTATACATTAACAACGATATATCACAATTTACGCAATTATTTTGGGATTATGTTCCAGAACCCATTGTCAAAATAACCGTAAATAGAGGCTGTGAATTCATAGGAAAATCTCGTAAAGATGTTCATTTCAGGTCAAAGCATGGCGTTAATTTGATAGCAATGAGGAGGGATGATATTTGGATTTTTGGAATAGCTGAGAGAGTTTTAGAAAATGATATTTTGATCATTAAAGGAGAAATTCAACCAATAATGGATGTAAAAAAATTATGTCACGATGATGAACCAATTTCTTTTCAAATAGATGATGAGAAAAAGGATTCTGAATTTGACCTAAATAACCCGGAAATTTTCGAAAAATTGGAAGAACTTAAGAAAAATTACGTGCTAATAACAGACATTTCAGAAACTATGATTGAACTTGCTTTTGCGGCTCTGTTTTTCAATAATTACGATATTGCGGAAGATGTTTTAGAAATGGAAGAATTGATGGACGGCTTAAATATCGCTTTTGAAAAAGATCTTTTAGATTTAGCACACAAGATAGAATCTCCAAGAGACCTTACTGGGATAATGAGAATTGTTTTTTCCTGTGAATTAATCGCAGACGCGGCAGCAAATATCTCCGAAAATATTATTAAAGGGTTTGAACCTCATAGAATTCTTCAAAAAGCTATAGCTGAGACTTCAGAAATAGTTGTTCGAGAAATTTTATCGGAAGATTCCTATTTTGGGGGAAAGACCTATATTGAACTTCAAGATAGTCGTTATAAAAGAGGATTTCACATTATTGCTTTAAAAAGGGAAGATAAGTGGATTTATAGTTTTAAACCAGATTTTATTTTTGAAGAAGGGGATTTGTTAATTGGGTTAGGCCCTAAAGAAACTGTTGAGCAATGGCGAAGATGTGTAAATCCAGAAAAATTTAGAGAAGATTAATTGTAAGGAAGAGATTGAGAAATGAGCGAGGAAAAAATTAAAGAATTATTTCGAAAAACAATGCTAGAGATTGCTAATCAAGTGAAAAAAAATGAAGAATTAATTAACAATAAAGATATTGACCACCTAATTCATTTAATACTTCAAGTTAAAAATTCTAATGATATGGTGTTTGTCTATGGGGCTGGAAGATCCGGCTTTATAGGTCGTTGTTTTGCTCAAAGATTAATGCACCTTGGAATTAACAGTTGTTTTGTATCTGATGCCGTTACTCATCAATTTTCGAAAAATGATTTACTTATATTAATAAGCGGGAGTGGAGAAACAACTTCGCCAGTAGCAATAGCTCAAAAAGCAAAAATAATCGGTGGAAAAATAGCTTTATTAACTGGAAATGTCGAAAGTACAATTGGAAAAATATCCGATTGTAGGATTAAAATAGAAGGTAAAAGTAAAGATAAGGCAATTTCTGAGAAAAGTCTTGCTCCATACACAAGTTTATTCGATATATCTACTTTGTCTGTGTTAGATTCTATTGGAGCCGTATTAATGGATATTTTGGTTGTTAGTGAAGAAGATATAGACAAACGGCACGCAACGATTGAATAAGTTTAATATTTTATTTATCCTTTCATTATTAAAATTTAAAATATTATGATTAAAAAAGGAATTGAATAATATGATTCCGAGAAAGATATTTGAAGAATTAAAAGGAGTACAAGTTAGATTATATATAAAAGATTTACCAGATCCTCATTGCATTCAATTGGGAAAAATTGAGGCTGTTACGGAGCATATCGTGATATTTAAAGACGAAGAACATGACACCTTAATTTATATTCCTATAGAAAATATTGTCTTAATAAAAACCGCATAATATCTGAAATTATAGTACTAATTCTTGATTCTATAATTTTTTTACATAATTATGATAGGAAATGGTAGTTTCGGGGTATGGATTACTGACAAGTACAAACTACCAGCATATAAATATACTTGTAATCAATATGTTGAACCAATAGCTAAAACTCTTACTACATATGGTTTTTCAATTGATCATTATCATCAAATTGGAAACGATAGAATAACGGCAACAGCTCATAATGGGGGTTATGTTCAATTTTTAGAATCAAGCAGAGGATTTCAATGGTTAACTTATAGGGATGAAAAAAAGAAAAAGCTTGGAGGAGGAATTGTTTTTTTTAGTATGGAAAATTCTGAGGAATTTTGGTCTGATTTATATAATAAGGAAAATTCAGAAAAGAAATCCAATTATGAACGAATTTTCGGAATGGGGTATTTTCAAAAAAAGATTCAAAAACAACATCTGGAAATTACTCATAATATTTGTGCTCCATTTTCAGATGATCCCGTTCTGATATCTGAGATTATTATTTCAAACAATTCTGGAAATGAATCAATCAAAAATGCTAAAATTGTTGATCTCTGGGATATTTATTTGCTTCATATATTAAGATCCTTAGTAGTAACCGCAAAAAATAGAAAGAAGTTCGGTAAAAGCAAATTTCTCAATTTAATAGGCAAACTGATTAAATTTTCACAGAAATTAACAAGAACTGATACAGATGGTTCAAGGAAAAAGTTTGATAGGAAATTCAATTTTAACTGTTCTTATAATTTAGAATCACAGTCAATTTATCTTAAACCAAAATATAAAAAAAAGCCACCTAATAAACCAGACGAACCATCCAAACATAATTATTATCCACAAACTATATTTTTGTCGATGTTACAAGGTACTGCGGCAAGAGTTTTCTGGAATTCCAAGAATATTGTAAAAAAAAACCACAAGGTAAGAATACAATGGGAAAAATTACCTGTTCCTGAAAATCAAATTAACCAGAAGCGTACCAAGGATCCATGTCTTGGAATTGGTACCGAAATTGATTTAAAACCAAAAGAAGTAAAGAAAATTGTTTTTATTTTTGGATATAGTAAAAAAGATGAGATCCCTCATTTAATAGAGAAATATAGAAAAATCACGTCAGAAGCGTCAATACTTAAGTGGAATGCTGAAAAATGGAAAAATGCCTTTATAGAACTAAATTGTGAAAAAGATTTGTGGTTAGGGCGTGAAACCAAATGGCACTCCTATTATACTAGAAGTGCTTGTTTTTTAGACGAATTTTTTCATTTACATAAATTCCCTCAGGGGTCAGTTTATTTGTTTGGACACGGTCTTGATGGTGCAATTAGAGATTACATGCTCTATCTTTATCCAATCATATTTCTCAACAATAAATTGGCTAAAGAGTATTTAACATATGCCATTTCTTTTATGCGTCCAGATGGTAAATTACCTTACAGCATTTATGGATTTGCGAAAACTTTTACCCGATCTGTACATTCTAAACCTTCCGATCTTTATATTTTTCTGATATGGGGAATAATTGAATATATCTATGTAACAAGGGACTTTAACTTTTTGCACGAAAAAATACCTTTTTACTCAAGGCCTCCTAAAAAGGAATCGACAGTTCTTGAAAAACTGTATATTGCTTTCGATTACTTGTTTTCCGATGAAGTAGGCTTTGGAGAGCATGGATTGATAAAATTTAACGACGGAGATTGGAATGATGGAGCAAGTTTAATGGTCAAAAACCGCAAGAAATTTATAAAATACGGCGAATCTAATTTTAATTCTGCATTTGCTCTTTATATTATTCCAAAAGTTATTCCTTTATTTGAAAAATACAATTCCGATTTAGCTAAACTATGTAAAGAAAAATACGATGAGCTAAAACGAGCTGTTATGAAGTCTTGGAACGGCAAATGGTTTTATAGAGGGTGGGATGGAAATGGTAATCCAATTGGAGATAAAAATATATACTTAGAACATCATAATTGGCTCTTAATTTCAAAAATTTTAGAAAAAGAACAAGCTACTGTTTTAATCGATGAGATTTTCAAAAATTTAGATAAACCCTCACCGATAGGTCAGTATATCTCATTTCCTCCAGAGAAAACTCCATATAATATATTACCTAAGGGGTGGGATGTTAACGGGGGTGTGTGGCACGCTATGAATTCACTTTTAACATGGGGTTATTCCCAATACGATACTGAAAAAGCTTATAATTCATTAAAAAAAAATTCTTTAGCTCAAAGAGCAGAAGCTTATCCGGATATTTGGTATGGAATCTGGAGCGGTCCTGACGCTTATATTGCAAATTATGCTGAAAATCCAGGAGAGGCTTTTTACCACCTTCTTACCCCAATGTGTGATTTTCCACTCATGAATCTTAATGTACACGCATGTTATCTATTGTCTGTTATTAAGGTTGCTGGAATTGAAGCAAACTATAATTCCTTAATTATTCATCCAAAAATAGATGATCAAAATTTTCACTTTAAATCTCCATTAATCTCAATAGAATCCTCTTTAAATTTAATTAAGATCGAGCTAAATCTAGAATATACTAAAGATTTGAAAATAAAAATCCGCAAGCCTAAATGGTGGAAAGAAGAATCTATTATTTTATTTAATGAGAATGATATTACTAAAAACAAAGAGCTTTCTGTAATTGATAATAATTATATCTCCATTAATGTAAAAGAGAATATTAAAAAAATCAATATTATTCTAAAATGATCTTTTTATTATCGATTACTCTATTTAAAAATTTAGTAAATCTCTATTTGGACCCATTAAAAAATGGGAAAGTAATTGCCGTACGAGGTCTTGCTAACGATAGAATCAAGTTTGCCTATAAAGACGAAAATCTAAAAATGGGATAGGACACTTACTACTATGCGTGCGTAACTCAATTTGATGAAGAACATGGTTAGTCATCCCCAATATGGGTTCAGTATTTAAATGATTATTAGAAATATTTTTTAGTTAAAATGTCTAATAATTATTCTGTTGTAAATATTTTGAAAATTTTATTTGAAACGCAGATTTAAGATGTAAATGGGGATTAATGTGAATATTCTCTTAGAAGTCAAATTTATATCTTCTAAAAAAGGAAAAGGCGTAATTGCGAAGAAAAATATTACAAAGGGAACAATTGTAGATATAGCTCATGTTATACTAATATCTAATGAAGATTATGACTCACTAGAGAAAACAATTTTATACAATTATATTTATGAATGGGACGATCCAAACAATCCTGATTATAATAGTGCTATCGCTTTAAGTGGCGTTGGCCAATTTTTTAATCACTCATATGGGCCAAATTTGCGTTATATTTATGATTATAAAAATAAAACCATAAAATATATTACATTAAGAGATATCTCGAAAGGTGAAGAATTAACCGCAAATTATAACGGGATTGTTGAAGATAAAAGTCCAGTTTGGTTTGAAGTCGAGTAACTTTTTTAATTAAAAAAGATTTTTAAAAACTTATTTTATATTATAAGAAAGTAAAGATAAATCAAAATACCTTTATTTTCAATTAAAAAAATTTAATATGTAACATTAGGTTAAGTTTATACGAGTTGCAAAGAAAAAGAACTTATTAAATGACTGGTAGGATTGAGGAGTTTTTAGGTTTATTGGGGAAATTTAAAAAGTTCAAACATCGGATAATATCTGAATATGCAAATGATTTGATTATTGTAATTAATCAGAATTTAGAAGTGGAATATACAAACGAAATGAATTTTTTAACAATTTTAGGGTATGATTTTAAAGAAATCCAAAGCACATTTACTAAACAAATAATTTGGCACGAAGAAGATTTTGAGAAAGCTATTAAATTATTTGATAAGATTTTTGAAAAAGGAGAAGGTATATCTCAATTAAGATTGAAGCATAAAAATGGTAAATTTATATGGTTCGAAATAAAAGGAAATAGATTTATTGAAAATAATATTAAAAAATTGCTATTAATATCACGAGATATTTCTGAAAGGAAAAAAGCTGAGGAAAAACTAAAAGAATCTGAAGAAAAATATCGTAATATTATTGAGAATTCTAAGGAAGGTTATTTTGAAGTTGATTTAAAAGGAAATTTTACTTTTTTCAACGATGCGCTCTGCAAACAATTAAAATATTCACCTGAGGAATTAATGGGAATGAACTTTAAAAGTTATATGACTGAGGAAAATAGCAAGAGGACATTTAATGTTTTTAATGAGGTTTACAGAACTGAAATTGAAAAAAAAGATTTTCAATACGAATTAGTTACTAAAGATGGTACAAGGATTTACGGTGAATCCAGTATTTCTTTGAGGTACGATGGTGATGGAAGAAAGATTGGATTTAGTGGCTTTTTACGGGATATAACTGAAAGAAAAAAAGCTGAGGAAAAACTAAAAGAATCCGAAGAAAAATTCCGTCATTTATTTGAAAAGTCACCGTTTGCTATATTACTAGTTGATTTGGAAGGGACAATTTACGATTGTAATGTTGCTACAGAAAAAATATTTGGTTATAAAAAAGAAGATATTATAAGTGAAAATTTCTTAAATTCAAAGTTTTTTCCCAAAGAATCTCAACCTGTTTTGAAAAAAATTATAGATACATTTTCCAGAAATGAAAGTGTAGAATCAATGGAAATTCAGGTTTATAAAAAAGATGGGAGTTTAACTTGGATACAGCTTGAAGTGTCAATTGTCAAAATAGGAGCTCAGAGTTTTATTCAAGCTATTGCTCAAGACACTACTGAAAAGAAAAATCGTGAAATCTTAATATTTGAACAGAATAAGAAATTAAGTGAAATTAATGTATTAAAAACAGAATTGATGAGAACAACATCTCACGAATTAAAAACACCTCTTATATCGATCAAGGGCTTTACGGATCTATTATTAGACGTCCATTACGATAAATTTGACGATGATACCATCTCAATTTTCAATGAAATAAAACAAGGTTGCGTTAGACTTGAAAAGCTTATAATGTACATCTTGGAAGCGGCTAAACTAGAATCTGGTCAAATTAAGCTAAAATATACCGAGGAAGATTTTAGTTTTTTAATTAAATATTGTGTAGAAGAACTGAAAATGCTGTACAAAATGCGAGACCAAACAATATCGTTAAAAATTCACGAAAAATTAATAACTAAGTTTGAAAAGGAGAGAATTTATGAGGTCATTAGCAATTTATTGTCAAACGCTATAAAATATTCTCCTCCGAAAAGCGAGATTATTGTAAAATCTGAAATAAAAGATGGGTTTATTATAATATCAGTTAAAGATAGCGGGATCGGATTTACGGATGATGAGAAAAATAAAATCTTTAAACAATTTGGAAAGATTAAGCGTTACGATCAAGATATCGATATTGAAATAGGAGGAACAGGTTTAGGCTTATATATAGCAAAAAAGATCGTGGAATTACACGGTGGAAGTATTTGGATGGAATCTGAAGGGAGAAATAAGGGTTCTACTTTCTATTTTTCTTTACCTTTAGTTAAAGATTGAATTTTGAAATTAGCTTTTTATTAGCGATTTTAAAATTGCCAAATTCATAATATCAAACGATTTATCTTTACCTTTTGGCGATTTTGGCGTTTCTAAAATGCCTGGATGGTTTTTAAATTTTTCGTCGTTTACGAAGAAACTAAAAGGTTCTTTACCAATCTTTCCTTGCCCAATATGAGTGTGTCGATCGACTCGAGAACCTAAATTTTTATCAGTATCGTTTATATGAAATGCATACAAATAGTTTAAACCAATTATTTCGTCAAACTCGTCCCACATATCATCATATTTTTTTTTAGTCGTGAAATCGTATCCAGCGGCAAAGGAATGAGCTGTGTCAAAGCAAACTCCAATCCTATCTTTATTATTTACTTTGTCTATTATTGTTTTAAGATGATGAAATTTGTGTCCTAAACCCTTTCCTTGCCCAGCGGTAGTTTCTAATAAAATTATTATAGTTGATTTCTCTGTTTCTTCCATCAATTTATTCAATTGTTCTGCGATTTGGTATAAAGCCTCCTTTTTAGTTATCTGGTCCTCATCGCTTTTGGGTATAACGCCCGGGTGTATGTTTTCAAAATCTAATCCTAATTCTTCAGCTTTAATCAACTCATCTAGCATAGCTTCGTATGATTTATTTAACTTTTCTTCGTCCAAGCTGGCAAGGTTTATCAAATAGCTATTATGCGTGATTATCGGCCAAATTTTTTTTTTCAATTCTTCTTTCTTTTCAAGGAAATCGTCAATTTCTTTCTTTTCTAAAGGTTTTGACGACCAAGAACGAACATTCCTAATAAACACCTGTATTGCCTCACAGCCCAGCTCTTTTCCTCTAACTAAAGCCAAGTATCTACCTCCAGAAATGCTCATATGCGCTCCTAATCTCAATAATATCTCACCTTAAATGCATCCAAAATAAAATGTTATTATTTATTTTAAGTATAAATTCTTAAAAAAGGTCAGTAAAACTTCTAAAATATAAAAGTATGAAAATCTTAATGGATGGGGTCCGATTACGCTTTTTTTTAATAAAAAAAAAGATGTTAATATTGGGCAATAAATTTTTAAAGAAAATAAAAATATTTATCTTTCTTATTTCTTATTTTATTTTATTAAAAAGGTGATTAAACCTTTTTAAATTTAGAGTAGTGAAAAAAATATGCAGAGTGTTCAAGCAAAAAAGGAAGGATTAATTTTTCAGGTAATTCAATCTCAAATTTCGTATTGTTAGAATTTTCTTCTAAAATCTCTTCTTCGTCATGGATCAAATTTTTAATTCTACAAACCTTATAAGATATGTCAAATTTCTTTAAGAAATTTGCCGATTCAGGAGAATATTCTATCCTAATTTCGCGTTCGATCTCGTATTCGGGAAGGATATTCTCCTTCTCTAATTTAATCTAAAGATTTTAAATTTAGGTTATAATCTTTTATAGAATGAATTAAAACTTAATTTTAAAGAAGGATTATAATTTTTGGTGTTTCATTAATTCAGTTTTTAATAATATAATATTGAATTAACAGGCTTATTTATTGGTTTTATAATATAAATATATTATATTGAATTAACAGGCTTATTTATTGGTTTCTTTTGTTTTTGTATTGTTTTTTTTTTAATCTCCCACTTTTGTCGGAGTTTTTTAGCAATGGGTTTAAAAGACTTTTTTATTCTAATTTCACGATTATCTCTCATTTTATTAGCTCCTTTATTTTCTCTATATTTTTATTATATAAATCTTGAATTTTAAATCTTTCTTCTTCATATATTTTCTCAAACTCTTTCATTTCTTTTGAATCGTTTAAGATTAATAACGGTTCTTTATTTTGTCTGATAATTAAAACATCTGTGTGCTTTCCTACTCCTGTGTGTGCTTCAGCAGTTCTTTTTGCTCTATATACGAATAATAGCCCTTGTTCTAATGAACAATCTGGATTATATTCTCCGACATCAAAAAAAACATCGGAAAATAAATCACCAGAACCAATAGTATCGTGAAAAATTTCAGATCTGTTATATTTCTCTCCTAATGGATCAATTTGAATTATCTGAGGTTCATTTTTACTATTAAAACCGATTACTAATGCTGAGCAATCTAAGCGTGTCTCTTCCAGATTTCCATAAATCCAATTAATAATCTCTTCTGGTATTTTACCCTGATCGTGAAGAATATATTCTTTAAATTCTTTTTTGCTTAAAAATGTATAATTTAATATTAAATTCTCTTCTCTTTTTTTATTTTCTTCCTTATAAATATCTATTATTGAATCAATAAATGGTTCAAATAAATTATTTTCCTCTATTTTATCTTTCACGCAAATCATATCTAATAAAGTTCCAGCAAATCCAATACCATAAGAACCTATACGATAAATTTTCTCTGATTTTGCTTCTGCTTCATATGTATCATAAGCTGTAACTAAACGATCAGCAATTAATATAATTGCTTTCTTCTTATTACATATAGAAGCTTGAATTATTGTCAATTGAATCACCAAGATTATAAAATTTTCTATAAATATTTAATTAAGGAAAGAATTTATTCTTTAATTTTTTTATTTTAATTTTTTATGAAAAGAATCGTGGCAGTTATTATGCGAAGGGAGGATCTTCTGTTTGTTCTCAGTAAAAATATACCATAAATGATCCCATTCGTAGTTTTTATAAGTTAGCGGACAGTTCTCGCATATAAATCCAAATGACAATGGGGACATTCTCTGATTTGGTACATTAAATCCTACTCCATACCTCATCAATTATTGAGTATATAAAAGAATCAATATGTTCTTGGAAAAATGGCGTTTTTTTCATAATAGTTTCTTGTGTTTTTCTGTCAAAAATATAAGTATCACCAAGTTTAATCGTAAACCAATAGATTTTTATTAGCACATCACCTCCTCGAAAATCTAAAAAGTCTTTCCTTATTATGAAATGTTTCTTCTTTAAGAGCATTTTAAGTTTTGTTTCATTACTGTGTATACAGTTGTAGCATAAATAAAAATGTGATCTATAACCTTTCCCTTTTTCTCGTAAAATATGTCGAAAAACGACAGGTGTAGTCTTCAGAAAGATAAACTGATTATTATTAAAATAGGAGAGATTTTCTTTCCCACAAATTAAGCATTTAGTTTTCTTTTGATTCAATTATTTCTAGACTTTTCAATACAATTCTTCTCCTTTATTAAAAATTTTCTTTTATTTTGTATCTTTCTTCCATTCGTTCTTTATGTCCCATTATATGATTTAAGCATTTATCATATCTATAGGTAGGATTTTCAAGCTCTCCTTTACTATTTTTAAAATTCTCTATATTTAAGACTAAATATTGTTTCTTAAATCCTCCGTAGAGAGTGTCCCTTTTTACACAATGGGGTACCCTGAATCCTTCCCCATTATCATTTCCAATTCCGTGAAAGTGAAATCTCCTGCAGAAAGGACACCATACCCATATTTGTCTATTCTGTATAGTGCCTATTATTATTGGAATGCTTCTCTGTATTGCTTTATTATATAATTTCCTTGTCTCTTTTCTCATAATATTTGATTTTGGTTTATTTCTATTATTAATTAAAATTATATAGGTATAAATAAATATATGTATTAGAGAGTAAATAAGTTCAAACCAAATTTTACTAATGACGATCTTAGCATTGCAATTGAAGTTAAGTAAATCGATAAGCAAGAAAAAGTATCTGTTTGTGTTGAAGGATTAAGTGCAGATATTACTCCATATTCTGGAAAGTGGAAAAATTTATTATTTTTAGTCTATGATAAGGGAGGTAATATTAGGGATATAGATGAATTTTCTAATGATTTTAGAAGAGATGGTGATATTAAAATTCGATGTATTATAATTAAACATTAAACAAGAAGAATTTCTTTGGGTAAAGTAAAATCTTTTACGATATTTTTACCCATATATCTCTGGGATTCATTATTTTTTTTTCGTTATCATCTAAGTTACATTTTAACTTTAGAAAAGCTCCTTTTGATAATATGGAGAAGATAGCATTACTCCTTATTTCAAAGAGTTTAAGTGAATATATCCCTTTGTTTATTTTTAATTTAATTTGGCTTTCATGTTTTGTTGTATGATGGAGTTGCTCTACAATTTCTCCTTCAATTTCGATTTCCATTTTTTTATCACTTCTTTTTTAATTTTTTTAAAGTTTTTTAAAAATTAATTCTTAATTAATAAGAATTCGTTCAAACTTTTAAATCTATTCACGAAATTC
>JAUWBH010000099.1 GCA_030605085.1 Promethearchaeota archaeon
TTCCTGAGACATTATCTTGAAAATGCATTGATAGAGCGGTTTGAATTACTCTTCTCGAATAGATATATCCCTTGGGGTAATCGATGTGTTCTGGCGTGTATTTAATCCCACAATTCTCGCATTCAAAGGTTGCTACATGAAGTTCTACAAATAATTCTGTGTCAATATTTCCAAGCTCGGATATTGTCCGTTTATGGCTTGTTCTTATTGATATTTCACTACTCCCGCAGAAGGGACACGCTTTTGGTCCGTATTGATCGGCAGAGATCTTCAGGATCTTTTTACTGACGCTTTTAGTAAAGTCCATGAATTCAAAAGCACCAAATTTTGTTATAATAAGCTGTAATATCTACGTGATACTATCAAACGAAAACTTTTTTTTTTTTTGCCCATACACAAAGTATAGGAATTAATCCGATATAATTATAAAAATCTTATAATTCTATAATTATTAATATCAAATTAAAAGATTTAAAGGTGATAATGAAATTCCAAGTGTTGTAATAAATGGTCCACCCATTAAAAATGTTGAAGTTAAAAGAACATTAGTTAAAGAAATTACAGATGCGTTACAAAAAGCATACAAGATTGAAAGAAGCTCTTATGTAGTGTTGATAAAAGAAAACCTTCCTGAAAATGTTGGTGTTGGTGGTCAATTAATTTTAGATCGCCTTAAGCAAGAATAATTAAATTTAATCTTCAAATATTTTCGGAAATATCTTTTTTGTATTTTCCATAATTTGTTATTCTAATTCTGGCTCAGGAATTTCCTTAAATTTTGACACAATCTTTAAAACATCTTTAACCATGGCGGGAGTCCCAACTTTTCCGGAATATTTGACCGGTCCGTCGTTTTCCAATAAAAGATGTTCTTTATCAACCATTAAAACTGTCTTTTTTACAGCCGGAGAATAAGAAACTGCTGGTGTAATAGAGAAATAGTAGCCTCTATCTATCCCTATTTTTAAAAAATTTTCAGGACCAGAATACCAATGAATATTAACATTAGGAATATTATTGTAAGAAGGTAGAGTATCAAAAACCAGCTGTTCTGCTCCCTTAGTATGTAAATTAACAGGTAGCTCTAATTCTTCCGCAATCAAAAGCAAAATGTCAAAAATTTTCTTTTGTAAGGGATATAGCTCTTTTTCTTTAATAAAATAATGATCTAATCCAATCTCTCCAATGGCGCAGAGATTGTTATGGTTTTTTCGTATTATTTCCACAACATAGTCTAATTCACTTTCAATCTTTTTATTCATCCTTACTTCTTCAGGATGAATTCCTAAAGCGGGATATATTGAGCCTAATTTTGATATTTCTAACACCCTTTTTAAGCTATTTTTACTCATAGAAACTGCTATAATCTTGTTCACTCCTGCCTGATCTGCTTCTTTTACGATTTGATCAATGACCAAATAAAGATTGGCATGACAATGGACATCTATTAACATTTTATAAAATCAACTGTGAATTTTTAGTTTAAAAATGAATATATCATTGTTTAGCAATTAAATTAATGTTTTCTTAAAAAATAAACATTTCAACTAATCATATATATTAATAAAAAAGGAAATGCAATTAGTTTTCTTAAAAATTATTTACAAATTTTTTATTTGGTCTCTTAATTTAGCAATTTTCATCACTAAATCAAACTTTCTTGAAACTCTAATCTTAACAGAATCCAAATTGCTTGTTAAAAACTCTAATTCGTTGAGCAAAAAGTTTTTCAAATCTTCTTTTGTAATTCTTATAAGTAGTTTCCCCTGTTTATCAAATCTAGGGGCCGGTGTAATTTTAGCCATTTTTTTACTTCGGAGCGTACTAATTGCTTTGGCTAATTTTAATTGGAACCCTTGCGTATTTTCTGGATTCTCTTCACCAAGAGAATCGATGGTATCTTTTAAACCTTGAATAAAAGCCTCAAGATCATCAATATCATAATCGTCCTTCATCACTTTAGACATTCGCTGTTTGGTTGATATATTTCACGGATTCGTGAATAAATTTCAATATTGAAATATAAATTAATTAATTTATCAAGTCTTTTAAAATAGATATAAAATGAATATTAAAAAAATTTTTTTAATTATTATAGATCTTTTCTTTGACTTTCTCAAAAATCTATTTTCAATTCTATTTCGTACCGCTTAAATTAGTATCTTGAAAAAGATGCTTCAAGATTACTTCTGTAAGGGTTTTTAATACTATATATTTTAATTCTTTATCGTTCAATCTAATCCTATCAGAAAATTCTATTTGAAGAGATTTACTCCCAAAAATTTTTGAGGCACCGTACTTTTGCGTAATATATCCTCCTGTTAAAACGTATTCTTTCCTTTTTGGATGCCCTGGGGCAATAGGTATTTCTAATTCGAGAAATTTTTTTATAATTTTTCCTCGAACATTTTTATCTCTATCTCTTATAGGAATTGGTTTGCGGGAAATTGAACTTAAATTTTTTGTGCCCAACACCAATTCTACATCCCTAAATCCTGGTGGTCTCTTTGCTTTATCAAAACCATGCAAATCAATTAATAGTGAGCGATTAAACGATTTTAAGTTGAAATTAATAAAATCTTTGATTTTGTTATGATAAAATTGATAAATTTCCTTTGCAATCAATGAGTCGGAAAAGTAGGCTTCTTCTTCTTTTCTATTTAAATCTATTTTACTGCGACGAATTTTTGAAATAATATATGTTGTTGTATGACCCAAGGTTTTTCTTATGTAAGAAATAAAATCGTGTGTTAATTCAATCGTGCCTTTATCTATACCCAAAACTCCTTCGGACCTTGTGGGAATTTCTTTGTATTCTATTGTTCCTCCATGGGGGACAGAAATTATTAGAGGAATTGTACCTAATCTAAATTTTATTAGTTTGTTAAAATTTATCATTTTTTGAAAAATAAAAAAAAAAAATTTGTTTGATTCTATTCTACGAAAATAGGAGTGTTCCAATAAGTTAAGTAACGAGCAACGATAAAAAAGCCAAGCCATAACAGTAAGCTTAAGAGACCAAAAATATAATAAGGCCATAGCTTTTTATCCTTCTTAAATGTTTGATAAGCGAAAATCCATGCTCCTATAGCCCCAATAATCCCAAATAGAACATCTGCAATGCTATTTTGGAGACTATCGGGTCTTCCTTCAAATTTAATGGTCGTAGACATCACTTGGTCTATATACACGAATAAAATATTCTCCATCAGTTCCCAGCAGACCAAAACAATTAAAGTACTAATAAATACCATTAACAACGAAAATATGGGAGTGTATCCCTTAGCCTTTGGTATCGTGTAGAATAAACTGAATACTAAAAAAGCACCTATTCCAAAACAAATATGACCTAGCGAATAAAAATCTATCCAAGAGACGCCCACTTCATTAACCGTGGTAGCAACTAACCAATTATTTAACATAACAATTTCTCGCTTTGAATTTTATTATTAAATTTTAATTATTGAATTTAATTTATAAATCTAATATATTCCAATTTTTATAATTTTTAGTTTAATTTATAAAATTACGAGAGAGTGTAATTAATTTTGGTTTTTTATAGAATTTTATAAATCTTTATAAATTTTTAACGAACAGTTGAAATAATATTTTCAAATTATAAAGAGACGAGAGATAAATTGAGAAAAAAGGTTGTTTTTGTTGTTTATTATCATAAAAACAATAAATATAGTTTCAATGCTTTAATTGGTGCTTTAGAGACGGAAGAAAGTCTTAGAGATCTTGATGTTTACTTATTAAAAAACAAGGAAAGTCTTTACGATGGATTAAAGGAAATTACCAAGAGATATAAAAAGATTGTAATAGGTATTTCCTTCTTTACTACTCAACTATGGGAAACCTCTGATCTTATTACGAAACTAAAGAAAGTATACGAGAATAAATTCTTATTCATAGCTGGTGGACCACATCCAACTGGAGATCCCATAGGTACTCTTAACATGGGATTTGATATTGTTATTGTTGGTGAAGGAGAAGAAACATTAATAGAGCTCTTATTTAAATTGAAGAATAACGGAGAATTTACAGCAATAAGAGGCATTGCTTATTACGACGATGAAAAGAACTATTATTACTCTGGTAAAAGACCACTAATCGATTTAAATAAATATCCGCCATTCTCCGTTAAAAATTACAATTTTGGACCCATAGAGATAACAAGAGGATGCCCATATATTTGTTATTTTTGTCAAACACCGTATTTATTGGGCACTTACCCAAGACATAGAACAATAGAATCAATTTGTAAATATGTTCGAATTATGAAAGAGGAAAAAATGACAGATATTAGATTCATTACACCGAACGCTTTTTCTTACGGATCTCTCGATGGAAAATCTTTAAATATCCCAAAATTAAAAGAATTATTAATTCAAATAAGGAAAATTCTCGGTCAAGAAGGGAGAATCTTTTTAGGTTCTTTTCCATCAGAAGTTAGACCTGAACATGTGACTATGGAAACTTTAGACATAATATTAAAGTATGCAGATAACGATAATATAATAATTGGTGCTCAGTCAGGAAGCCAAAAAATTTTAGATTTTTGCCACAGAGGTCACAGTGTCGAGGACATTTATAAAGCTGTGAAATTAACCCTTAAATCAAAACTTAAAGCTAACGTTGATTTTATATTCGGGCTTCCTGGAGAAACTAATACCGATATCAAACTTACAATAAAAGTAATGAACGATTTAACGGAATTAGGAGCACGTATACATACTCATTCGTTTATTCCATTACCTCAAACTCCTTTCGCAAAGGAACCCGTAAAGAAGATAAATGAGGATTTTCAAAAAGTAATTAAAAATCTAACATCAAAAGGATGTGCGTTCGGAGATTGGAAAAAACAAGAAAGATTAGCAATTAAAATAGCCAAATATTTAAAAACTCACAAAATTAAATGAATTATAAAAGGTTTAAACTATATAATAATTATTTCCGACCTTTTTAATAAATCCTTCTTTAACTAATTGATTTAGGACATCTCTAATTCTTGATGCTTTAAATTCTAGCCTTTTGATGATCGATGATTCAGAGAGAGCAGAATATTGAACAAGCATTTTTAAAACTTTTCCACGAATCTCTCGGTTAGATCCTTTAAATGGAGATAGTGTAGGCTTATTAAACGCAAATGTTACAATCGATGATGCTGTATTATGTCCTATCTGTGGAAACTTTTTCAGTGTTTCGACGGATTCTGGCAGTTTTCCATCATACTCCTCAACTATTTTTTTTGCTATGGATTTTAACGCAATTGCCCTGCGATTATAACCTAATCCTTTCCATGCTTTTAGAACTTTTTCCAAAGGTGCTTCTGAGAGCGCTTTAAAATTAGGAAATAATTTTATAAATTTGAGAAATTTCTCCGAAACTGTCCCTGTTTGAGTTTGTTGAAGCATAATTTCGGAAACTAAGATGAAATATGGAGATCTCTTTTTTCTAAAAGGAAAATCTCGACCATATTTGTTATAATAATCCCATATAAATTTTTGAAATAATTTGACTGTTTCGGCATTTAAACCTTTTTTATCGTGCTATTTATGAAAATCAGATATGAACATTTTTATTTTAGATTGAGCAATTATTGTTTTTTTGAAATATCCATAACAAATTCTAAAACTCCACCTTCAATATTTCTAAAAGTTAATTTATAGCCAGATTGATGTATAATGTGAAGCATAGCTTTATTTTCTAAGAGAATTGAACCGGAAAGTGCTTTAAATTTAAGTTCTCTAGCAATTTTCACTAAATAACTTAATAAAAACTTCGTTAATCCAAATCCTCGCCATTCTTTATGGGTAACGAACGCTAACTCTGCAACGGTGGGATCAGGAGTTTTAAAAAATCCACCTACGGTGATTATTTTCTTTTCACCACGCTCAGAATATTCTCCTATTAAAATCATGTTGGTTAAATAGTCTATATTAACCATAGGTTGAATTTTACGATGCCTGAAATCTCGTACAGGGGTAAAGAATCTAAAATAACGATCTTCGTTATCTAAAGAATAGTGAAGCTCCTGAAACATTCTTTCGTCTGTGGGTTTAACAGGACGAATTTGAATCGTCTTTCCGCTCTTTAGAGTCAGTAATGTTTCATATTTCTCAGGATACACGCTAATTCTACCATCAATAGAAGTAGGTAATTTTTGGTCTGAATACACATATCTCCACTTTTTTGCGTGTTCTAACAATTCTTCTCTGAAATCTGGATGAGCGATGTTAATCATTTCTAGTACTCTTTCTCTTATGTTTTTACCGTAAAGATAAGCGATACCCCATTCAGTGACGACATAATGCACATCACCCCGCGTTATGACCACCCCCGAACCAGGCTCAAGATAAGATACTATACGGGAGACAATAGTACCATCCTTTAAAGCTACAGTTGAAGGAACAACCATTATAGGTTTTCCATCTTTTGCTCGACTAGCCCCCCTAATAAAATCTACTTGCCCCCCTATCCCACTGTAAAACATATGTCCAAGAGAATCGGCGTTGACTTGTCCTGTTAAATCTATCGTTAATGCTGCATTAATCGCCACTTGTTTAAGATTTTGACCAATGATATAAGGATCGTTGCAATAATCACTAGGATGGAATTCAACCATAGGATTATCATCAACGAAATCGTAAAGTCTTCTTGAGCCTAAAACAAAAGAACATATGATTTTATCTCTATGTATACTTTTTTTCTTACATGTTACTACACCCTCTTCCACCAGGTCAACAATTCCATCTGAAAATACTTCACTGTGTACACCTAAATCTTTTTTATCCATAAGTTCTGAAGTCACTGCGTTTGGAATTTGACCAATTCCCATTTGAATTGTTGATTCGTCTTCAATTAAGGATGCCACAAATTTTGCAATTTTTTTAGACACATCATCAGGTTCGCCGTATGAAAACTCGATTATATCGTGATCAGTCAAAACGAACGCATCTATCTCTTCAATGTGTATGAATGAATTGCCTAAAGTACGAGGCATATTAGGATTAATTTCCGCTACGAGATTTTCCGCAGCTTCGGCTAATGGCTTAACTATGTCAACATTAATACCGTAACTACAAAAACCATATTTATCAGGCAAACTAACTTGAATTAGGGCAGTATCCAAATGCATTTGACCAGATTTAAAAATTTTAGGTATTTCTGAAAGGAGCATTGGAGTATAATCCGCTTGCCCTTCTTTTACATATTTACGCAACGATTTTCCAATAAAAAAAGCATTGTGTCTAAAAAGATCTTCTATTCCTCTCGCAGTTTCGTAATAATCAAGATCGGAAAGACTTAAAAAATGCAATATTTCTACATCTGGAAGATCTGGACCAAGTTCGATTAATTTTTGCGTAAGATCTGTAGGTTCCGCACAGCCGGAATCTATAAAAATTCTATTCCCAGGATTAATAAATTTCCTTATTGCTTTTTCCGTCGACACTTTTTTTTTGTTATATTTATTTAATATTGAAGAGATATCATTGCTTAAGTTTTTAAACAATTTATCACCTTTAGAAAAATCTTCTTAACACTTCAAATAATATTATCAACTATTTTAATATACTCTCAATTAAATATTAAAATTCTAAAGAATAAGCAATAATTTTACGATATACAAAAATTAATATTAAAAAAAAAGATTCATATAATGAAAAAAAACTACAATTTACAGTTTAATCAAAAAGAAATTTTGAATGGGGATTTTAAAAACATAAAAAGCTGAGAAAATTCTGAGATGATATACTCTTTATATATTTACAAAACTAAAACTCAAAATCTCTTATATGAGAAGAATTTCCAGATTATAAAAGAGGAAAGGATGGAAATGTTCGGATCGTTTTTCAAAGCCTTAAAATCATTTATCTCAGAAATAGTAACGAGTGGGGAACTAAAAAATGTTGAGTTAGGTGGATACGATGTTTTAATTTCTTATATACCCGAAGCCAAAATAGATTTAGTTATAATTGCAGATAAAGAAGATAGAAGTGTTATAAGTAAATTAACCCCTCAAATTATTCAAATTGTCTCAGAGTATAAAGAACTATTTACAAATTTTGATCTAAATACAGAAAAGCTCAAAAATTTTGATGATAAGTTAACAGAATTTATCATATCCCAAAAAAAAATAGTTGATAGCACCTTACTTGAAAACCAAAGCGAGATTTTAAAATCGATATGGGATCAAAAAGGAGAACTCTCTACCCAATTAAGAGAAGACTTAGCAAAAAAAAGAGAGCAACTACTTGATAAGCATTCTGAAGAATTTAATTTCCTTAAAAAATTAAAAATCGTTGAAAAACTAATCGATATCTCAGAGAAGCTTAGAGACGATAAAATGTTTATCGAATATGAAAAAGAAGAAAAATCCCTAAAAGACGAAATAAAAGATAGAAAGATTAAATTAAATTATTATTTAACAAAAACTAAAGATTCAATACAAAATTCTCTCGAAAATCTTCGCGGTAAACCCCCTCACGAGGGCGACTTTAAAGAAGCATACATAAATCTTTATTCATTTAGTTCAAAACTTAAAAATTTTGCTAATTCTCAAACGTGTGAATACTATTACAAGCTTTCCAAAAAGTTAATAGATAAAATTGATATTTCAGCTGATGAATTCTCCAAAATTCGATCTGAAATCTTGGGATTGGATGATAATATCGAGAATTATTTTGATTTAGAATAAATAGGTTTACCAATTTATTAATTTACAGAACAGGATTGAGAGATAAAAATAATATTGAAGAGTATTTTAATAATTAAATTGAAATTTTTTCAATATAAGAACTCAGATTATCTTTTAACGATTATAATTTTGAATATTATCTTTTGTTAAGCTCTAAATTAAAAATTAGATTTAATTATTAAATGAAGATAAAATTAACTTAACAATCCGATTCATATATTTTCCTTTTTGTATCTTACACGCCTTAGCAACTTTCTTATAATTAAAAGATTCTGCTAATGCATCCATATAAGATAAATTATATAGTATAGAGACATTTTTGTTATTGCGCATAAATAAATTGTTAAGTTCTTCTTTTATTTCTTCATCGCTGATCGCTTTAGATTTTTTCTTAATTCTTCTTTTAATCTCCTCAACTGAATTGCTAAAATGTAGATCTCTCAATTTAGAAATAAGAGCACTTAAGACCATAGTATATAAAATTACGATTTCTTTATCTACTGCATTCTCTTTTAAAATTTCAAGCTTATTTTTCAATTTTTCATGAATTTCTTTAATAGTCTCTTCGTTTAATCCTTTAATTTTTGTAAAAAGTAATAAAAATTGAAAATAATTCCCCTCTAAAAATAAGTCGAGATTCTCGTTAAACATGCTTTTAAATTTATGAATTATTTGACCAGACGCTCTAATTTTTACACTAACTTCAGGTGTTCTGCCAATTATTAAATCACGACCCTCTCTATAGAATTGCTGGTTAACAAGATTATCTGTGGCTTCATATAACCTTTGTATCTCTGAACTCATTGTTAAGTTATCTAAAGTTAATAATTAAAAATATATTATCTGTATAGTATATAATAATTCATCGTTAAATTCTTTTGCGGACCTTCCATTTTTTATAGTTTAAAATAGTAAAAGATTTAATTTTGAATTTCGATAATATACTTAGGAATATTATAACTAACTAACTTTTCTAATAACAATATTTTAATTGATAAAATTAAAAAATTAAAGGTGAATAATTATAGGATTAAGATTTAGCTCTTTTTTTTGCCTAATAGTGTTATTCGGACTAGTTTATGCGATTATCTTTACGATAGGCGTCTGGTTTAGCTGGAGCCTCTGGTTAATGATTGGAATTACCTTATTCATTATTTTTCTTCAATATTTAACAGGTCCCATATTTATTAACTGGTTATTTGCGATTGAATGGATTCCCTACGATACATTTCAAACTCGATATCCACATTTAGCTGAAGCGGTTGATAAAGTAGTGTATGCGAGAGGGATTAAAACACCTCGTATGGGAATAATTCACGATAGAAATCCAAACGCATTTACATTTGGCTGGACAAAAAATAGTGCTAGAATAGTAATAACAACCGGGATTTTAGAATATTTAAACGAGAACGAACAAAAAGCCGTAGTTGCTCACGAGTTAGGTCATGTTGTTCACAACGATTTTATATTAATGACAGTTGTGTTCGCAATCCCCTTACTTTTATTAACAATAACTCGATGGTGCTTTTATGCGAGTCGAGGTTTCTTTCAAAGTAGGGATGGAAAAGGCGTAGGTGCCGCATTAGGGCTTGGATTAATCGCAATTGCTGGATTATCGTATTTAGCTTACTATATAAGCTATTTTGTGTCATTAATAATAAGTAGAATTAGAGAATATTACGCTGATGAGCATGCTGGAGAATTATTTGAAAATCCAAACGCGTTATCTACGGGACTTGTAAAAATTGCTTATGGTCTACTTATGGAAAGAAATGTAGAAATGAATGAAAGGTCGCGTGTACGAGCACTTAGAGGTTTAGGAATATTTGATCCAAGAGGAGCTAAGGCGTTAGCAATTTCTAGCACGGGTGGTTCAGGAAAATATTCTAAAGACGCTATTCAAGCAGCGGCGGCATGGGATTTGTTCAACCCTTGGGCCAAATTATATCAACTGGTTAGCACACATCCATTACCGGCTAAAAGAATCATGCGTTTAAACGAACAATGCGAAAAATATGGAGTACGCCCCGAGATTGATTTGACATACGCTAGAAAATTAAAAGAAGAACAAGCGGGTAAAAGTATGTTCCCAGAATTTCTTACGGACTTTTCAGTTATGTTTTTACCGATATTAATTTTCATCGCTTTAATAGTTTTAACAGTAGTTTGGATATTTGCTGCGGTGGGATTATTTGCTGTGGGTTCAGGAACGATTTTTAATAATGCACTATCAAATTTACTCTTACTATGGGGAATAGGCTTTTATATAATTGGCTTCGGAGTTCTTATAAGGATTGGATTTAAGTATAAAAGAGGATTCGAACCTAAAAGGATTGTTGAGCTCGTTACATATGTTAAAGCTTCCCCAATTCGTACCGTTCCTGCGGTTTTAGAGGGTCAAATCGTAGGGCGTGGTATGCCTGGATATTATTTCGGTGAAGATATGTTATTACAAGATGATACGGGGTTGATATATGTTGATTACGAGTCGCTAATTCCCTTATTTGGCAACCTAATTTTTGCGAGGAGAACAATTAGAAAATATATTGGGCAAAATGTACGAGTTATTGGCTGGTATAGGAGAGGTCCTGGTCCATACATCGAAATCAAATCAATTGAATCGTCTTCTGGTCATAGAAATAATAATTATAGGAAACAAGCGTCATACATATGGGCATTTATAGCGTTTGGAATTGGATTGTTTCTTCTTTACTTATGGTATCTAGCATCTCCAATAAAATTCTTCTAAGTTTTGTTTTTTTCTTAATTAATTTTTATTTTATTTCATATTATTAATTTATGAGAATATAATTATATTAATCTCAAATCTTAAATAGAGAGAAATTAAAAGTGGACATGGTTGATAAAACAATAAAGAAAGTAGAATTAATGGCACCTTTAAAAAATTACAAATCCTTAAACGCCATTATAGGAAACGCTGATGCTGTATATTTTGGCGTTGAAACTCTTAACATGCGAATGTATAGCGACAACTTCAAATTAGAAGACTTAACTAAAATTGTAAAAACTTGCCATAATAATAATATTAAGACTTACCTTACCACCAATGTAGTAATATACGAAAACGAGTTTGATTTATTAGAAAAAATCATGGATAAAGCTTATAGCTCAGAAATTGACGCGATTATTGTTCACGATATAGGAGCCATTCAACTAGCTAAAGAAAAAGGATTAAAGTTTCATATTTCAACACAGGCAAACATTTCAAATTCATATTCTGCTAAATTTTACGAGTTGTTGGAAGCCCAAAGATTGATACTCGCACGAGAATTGTCTTTAGTACAAATTAAAGAGATAAAAAGTAAGACGAAAAAAAGCGAAATCGAAGTATTTGTTCATGGAGCTCAGTGCACTTCAATTTCAGGGCGTTGTTATTTTTCGGCAGAAATATGTGGGTCTCAAGATTATTCGGCTAATAGGGGTAAATGCGTCCAGCCTTGTCGTAGAAGATGGAGAGTATATGACGATCTAAACAACGAGTTCCTTTACGATGGCGTCTTTTTTATTAATACAAAGGATCTTTGTATGATTGAACATATTCCAAAATTAATTGAAGCTAACATTGACGCGTTTAAAATTGAAGGACGAATGAGAGATCCCCTCTATACAGAAGAAACAACTTCCTGCTATCGTGAAGCTATTGATGCGTATTATAACAATTCATTTACCAAAAAGAAAGTTGAAAAATGGCTTAAACGCTTGAAAAGAGTGTATAACAAAGGCTTTTCGACGGGATTTTATTTCGGCTTTCCTAAAGGAAGTGAAATTGAAAGAGATGTAGAAGGAAATGTTTCAAACTATAGAAAAATTGAAATTGGTAAAGTATTATCATATTATCCAGAAAAAAAAGCTGCAAAGATTCTTTTAACCGCAGGGAAGTTAATATTAAACGAGGAAATACATATTATAGGAACTCACACTGAAACATATGTACGACAGAAAATCACATCGATTCAAATTAAGCAGAAAAAAAATCTTACAGAAACTCCCATTGTTTCAAAAAAAACTAATCGTATCACCGTAGGAATACTTGTTGATAACCCAGTAAAAAAGAATGACAAAATATTCAAATTAGAAAGAATACGTTGAATATAGAAAATATTAATGTCGCTTTGAATAATTTTTTTAGAATAACGAAAAATTCATGAGAAATAAGGAATAAATCGTTCTAATATTACTTCGAATTTTATAATTTATCATTACTAAAAAGAGAAGAATTCGATAAAATCAACTCTTTATACATTGTATTGTTTAAAAAAAAGAATAGAAAAAAAAATCAGAATAGAATTAGAAAAGAAAAAAATTATTGAATATTTTGTGCAAATATTCTTCCAGAGATTATTTTCTTACAAATCTTCGGCAAGATCTTCGTATGCTTCCATGGCTAATTCAATAATTTCTTGAAATGCCATAGCATCTTGAAGATTACCTTCTACAGTAATATCCCCCGCCATGTAGGCGCTGGTGGCGTCTACTTCACCGAATAACATTCCAGCGGCTACAGCCATTTTAGCGGAAAATGTGAAAGAAGGATTATCAACTGTTCCTTCACCGTATTCGATTACTCCGTTTTTTGCAGTGATCCAAAACTTAGCGTCCTGATCAGTAATTATCTCTTGAACTGAAATATCCATATCTTCCAGTTCTTCTTTTAAATCTTCGTTTTCAACACCAACTTGCTTGAAAAATTCCAACATTTTAAGAACTGCGTCAGGGCCAGCAGCATCTGCACCCGCGTCCATATTGGCTTTAATTTCTTTAAGTAAACTTTCATCAACCATATTTTATCAACCCAAAATCAATCTTTTTGATTTTAATTTTTAGATTTTTAATATTTATTTTAGTTTATATTAATTTTAATTGATGATTAAAGATAATGCTCTTTAATATAAAAAGATTTAATTTTTTTAAAAGAAAAAAAAAAAGATTAAAAAAAAGTTAAAATCCAAATGTTTTTTTTGGGAGCGCTATTTGTATCCATGCTGTAAGAGTTTAATGGAAAAAGTCTTTGAAGTGTGCCCTATTTGCGATACTTGCATTTAAATCGATTCTTTTTCTTTTCCTAATTTTTTTATAGGGTTTAAAGAGATTAACCACGAGAAAAGATTTCTAAAAATATAAATTAAAGGCGCTCGTAATTTTTTGATTTTTATATATCTTTACAAATTTTTATAAATTTTTTAGGAACAGTTTTTAATATATAAAAAGGTTTATTTCAATTTTTAATTCTTAAAAGCGTTATAAAGAAACATTTAGAAATTTGAGATTCTGTTTTGATTTTTTTAACAAAATCGTCATATAGCATATTGATTTATCGACATAATACCAAAAAATTATTCTAAAATAAAATATTTTTAATAATAGCTCTGAAATAAGGAACATAAATCTAAACTAATAATGAATAAAACTGAGAATTATCAAAAATGGCGATTTTGGCCAATTATTTGCCTAGCTTTTTTTTATCCCGTAAATGGTGCGTTAGTTAATTTAGCAATTCCTCTTTATTATTTTAAACGGGGTACAAACATTGAAATAATCGGTTTTCTCGCAGCAGGAGTAACAATGACTTATTGTTTTTCTCCTATGTTATTAAATAGCATATCTGAAAAAATAAATCGAAGAAGGAGCGTTATTTTAGGAATAGTCGGAGTTAGTCTTGCTCAAATAGTATTTTATTTTTCGTTGGAGCCAATCCCGTTCTTAATCGCACGACTAGTAGAAGGTTTTATGGCTGGATTTATATGGTCAAACTTACAATCGAGCATCACAGATAACGCTCACCACAATCATAGTAAGTATTTAGCAAAATATAATCTTTCTTGGAACGCAGGAGTTCTTGGGGGTTATTTACTGGGTGCTATAGTTTTATATTTAGTAGACAATTTAGAAATAATATTTTACATTGCTCCACTTTTAGTTGTTTCTAATGCTTTCATTATTTTATTCTTTTTTCAAGAGTCAAATAAAAGAAAAAACAATCAAAACAATCAAGAGTTGAAACATTTAAACAGAGAAACCAATTTGGATGATAATAATCTAGAAAAGAATTACGAAAAGAACAAAGGAAATATTACAGATTTTACCAAATATTCTATTCCCGTTATTGTACCATCTTTATATATTATCTCTTATTGTTTAATACGAGGGAGCGTAAATTTTTTATACCCCATAAAATCAGAAATACTTGGCTTTGATACTTATACAGTTTACCTACTCTCGTTTTTTGGGTTAAGTACTCAATTAATTTCAATAACTTTAGTAAGCTATTTATCTATCGATCATTTAAAAAAAATACCAATAATTTCTCTTTTTGCCCTAATTATAATTTTGATATTTTTTGGCTTAAATTCAAATTTTTTTATTTTTTTATTGTTGTACTTGCTATTAGGAATTTTTTCAGGTACATTACATGGCGCTAGCCTCAAACTATTCTTAGCTCTTAACATGAAGAATAACACTTCGAAATATTCCAGCTTATTTGAGAGTATTATAGGTTTTACGTTTCTTATAACTCCAATTGTAGCTGGTTTTATCGCCAGAATTGATTTAAATCTAGCATTCTATGTTATGGCTATAATTTTCTCAATCATGTTTTTAGCAAATTTAATTTTTATAAAAAAGATACAAAAAATAACATAAAATAATAAATATAAGATAAGAATGGCGCGCCTAGCGGGATTTGAACCCGCGTCGTTCTCCCCTCGGGATTTGAACCCGCGTTGGACAGGAGTGACAGTCCCGAATGCTAGACCGGGCTACACTATAGGCGCAAAAATTTTAGAAGTTATATCAAATGAAGTAATACCAAATATAAAAATTTTATTCTCCTAATTCCGTTTTCTTTTTTCTTATTAAGACAATAAATATGAAAAAATATTTAAATGAAAAATTTAAAGTTAATATAAATAATAGTCTATTTTTTTTATTAGGATGTACACATTCCATGCTCGACTCAACGAATCTTAATAAAATATTATACAACTTAGAAAGTGCTGATGCGGATTCTGTAGAGTTATTTGAAAAAATTATAAAGTATGGAATAAGATTTGCGCAAAATACTAATGAACTTAAAGAAGAACTTCTCGATTTTAATGATACATATCAATTTTGTTTAATTGGTATTAACTATAATTTTTGGGTCAAAATTTCTAAAGGCTCGATAATATATAAGAATGGAATTAACGACGAAGCAGTAGCTAAGTTTATTTTGTCTAAAAATATTATGTTAAAAATTATTAAACGCGAATTATCGATTTCGGAAGCCTATATGAGAGGGCACCTCAAAATCCGCGGTAATTTATCTTCCGCCATCAAATTTAGAAATTTTGTGATGTTCCTTTTTAAATATCTGAATCATTACCACATATAAAATAAACAAGCATCAACATTTATAATAAATTTTTTTAGAGATATTTAATAAAAATATAATAACGCCAAAACCCTAAAAAAACTAAATTATCTTTAACAAAAAGATTTTTAGGGCCTGTAATCTAGTCTGGATAGGGTACCCGGCTTCGGACTGGGATTTTTGGTGGAATATTCTGCTAAACCTAAGGTCGGGGGTTCGAATCCTCCCAGGCCCACTTAATATTTCTACCATTTTGGTACATCACAATTATTTTTAACGACCATTCCGTTAAAAATCTTAAAACAGGGACCTCTAATCTTTGATAAATTAGGTTGCCTTAATTAAGGAGTGTGTGTAGGAAACTGCACCTACATATCACCCAATGTTCATTAAGCTAAAGATAGGGAAAAACTAATAATCGTTTAAATAATTAGGATTAGGTTGAAATTCAGGATAAGAAAAAGAAGAATTGTAAATTAAAACAAATTTTTTCTACCTAATTTTCTTAATACTTTTTCATTAAATTCTTCCTTGTCTATTTCTCCCGCTTTATATGATTTCCAAATCTTTCGAATTCTTTTCCAATTCGACATCAACTCTTCTTTCAAAAAATTTTCGAGAGCTTCAAGTTTCTCGTTTATTTCCCATTCAGCAATTCGAGCAAGAAAAACTTGTGCTTTGTTAGGAGTCCTTCTCCTTATAGCGCCGTAATCTAAAATCCCAATAACATCCGTATGGGCCTGGTTTCCTTCATATGTTTTAGTTTTTGGATCGGGAGTATGTTTTATTGTGAGCTTAATAGTCTTGTCCCTTTTCCTTATGTCTCTAACTGCAAGATTGACAACACCATAATCTTCAGGATTATTAACGTCTCTTTTTTGTGAATCATGAGGAATTGCATATTTTGACCAATCCGCTGACATCCCTTCACCATTATTTTTAAAAGAGCTTGGAGATTTTCTTGCAGGATCTTTTGTTTTAATATATTGCGTATTGATTCTACGATATAAAAGGTAAAGTTTGAAAAAAAAACTTCTATTTCTTATATATTCCGATTTCCAATTAGTTAGAGGAAGTTCCCCAGCCATGATAACACCGTATTTATTTTATCATATTCAGCAAATCCATCCAATATATTCTTTCCGTAATCATCTCCATAATAACTTACAGGTTTATCTATCTCTTCTGGAAAAGTTAAATGCAATTCAAATTTTTTCGTCTTCCAGTGAAAATCAATACTTCCCCCTTCACCTGGATCGATATACGGAACAGGAATATTTTGATGATACCATTTAAAGTAATTATTAGCAAGTGTCATTAAAAAAGAGATTGCTCTATCCCAAGTCTCTCTCTTATATCCCTTGCTATTTTTCCCATCCCAACCATTCCTTAAGTCTAAGATAGACTTGGATTCTTCGATTTCCTGAGATAATTCAACGGGTATTTTTAGAGAAGGTTTATTTTTTTTGTAATGTAGATAATTCCCGTAAACCCATCTGCATAATGGATTATCTTCTTCTTTTAAGGAAGTTGCTACTGTTACAATAATCGTTTCTGCTGACACCGAACCAATTTGGGCGCAGGAGTACTGAACAGCACTTATAGGTTTTTTAATTTTTTCTTCACGTCGTTGAGAAATTTCTCTCTCAAATCTTCTTTTTAAATCCAAACGCATACCAATATTTCTCATATTTTACAACCCTCTTTAATCAATATTTATTAACTTTATATCTTTATTATTAAGCAACCGTTTAAAGGAATCATCCTTCTTTAATTCTCTATCAATAATTTCATATAAATCTTCAAGATCTTTTTTATCTAAAAAGAGATGAATTTTTTTTCTCTTATTATTTTCTACATACTCAATTTTAAATGTATGAATCACCACTCCATATTCAGGCTCCTTTTGGATTTTACCGTAATAATATACGGGTCGAAAATCCGTTATCATTCGACTGCTATGATAAATTTTTTCTTGAGTTGTTAACAATCCCTTTGCTTTTGCTTTCATTCCAATAAAGTCGGTATTGGAAAGAAACTTTTTCCACATATCCTTGAATAGAGCCCAATCGTAATTCTCAGGAATAAAATCCGCCTCATCTATAGCTTTAAGCCCTTTCTCAATGTCCTCGATAAATTCTTCAACGGGAACATTGTAATCTTCGCAAATCTCATAGAAATCGGAAATTATTTCCAGAACATCCTTAACAATATTAGGATCTAACTTTATTTTATCCCCAATTTCTTTCCCTAATTCTGAAAAAGAAACTGTTAATTTATTCTTATTAAGTTCATTAATGAAAAGTCTTGCTTGTTCTGGTGTAAATCTCAATAGATTTTTAAACATACTATAGAGAACTTTCGGAATTCTTAACATAAATACTCGCTCTTAGCTAATATTTTTATTTTTATATGAATATTGTTATGAGTTTAATTTTACTATTTATTTTCATAAATTTCAACTTTAAATTTAAAAAGCCAAATAATATTTGGATTATATATGATTCATTGAAATCAATTTTCATCCCACTTTTTTCACATACATCAAGTATCCATAAATGATAATTAAAAGATCTTAGCACCATATTATAATGGGATTCAAGAGTTATAAATTTTTAGATTGATCATTTTTTGTCCAGTCGCCGTTGCGATGGTGCAAGAACTTTGCTGTGATGCAGATTTTCTTCTTGCGCGTTGGATAGACTTACGCTTATTGTTTTTTGCCACTACTTTTAATGTTTTTACATAAAGAATAACAATTTTGTTTCTTTTTATTAATCATTTAATATATTTGAATTTTCTCAAATTAGAAATGGTGTTAATACCATCAAAATTTACTGTTTATTTGAAGCCATTGACTTTAGAGGATTTATTGCAATCACATTACTATCAAGCAAATTAATTCAATCGTTTAAGAGAAACATATCACCTAATGTTCATTAAGTTAAAGAGAAGAAAAAGTTAATTATCATTTAAATAATTAGGATTAGGTTGAAATTCAGGATAAGGAAAAGAAGAAACGGAAATTTCTTTTAGTTCGTAAAAGTCTTCGTAATCTAAAATATAACTTTTTGCTTGAGTAGAATCTAATCCATGGTTAAGAAGGATTTTTCTATCTTCAGGATCTACTCCTTTTTTCTTTCGATTTTTAATTAATAACCCTCTAAATCTATGCGGGGTGATTTTTACATCGATTTTTAGAAGGTCACATGCTTCATGGATTTTACGCCTAACAGTCTTTTGAGAGATATATTCCCCCTGGATCACGGGAGAGGGAAATAAATATTCATCACCAGGATACATCAAATCTTTTTGACTAATATATAATTTTAAATCTGAAACAAAAAATTCTGGAAAAAAATAGATTCCATACGTATCTTCTTGGGTCGTTGTTTTAAGAATATTAAAGATAAATCTATTTTCAAAATCAATATTTTGAATTGTTATACTTACCGTTTCCTCTACTCTTGGACCAGACCAAGCGAGTAAACCTGTGATAATATACATTTCAAATTGCTCAAAGTAAAAATAATTAAGCAATTTAAGCGCATGATTATAGGCGATCTTCTTTTTTCTTTTTTTAATATCATCCAAGGTTATTTTTTCTTTATCAAATTTATATAATTCTCTACCGGGAACTGGATTTAACAACTCTTCCTTTTTAATCCCAAAAATCATTTCAAACATTTTCTCGCCTTAAAATAGTCGTAAAAAATCCGTTCCAACACGCCTGTTTCTACTTGTATTGAACATTTGTATAAATCCATAATATCTCCGAGTTCTTTTGCAATAAATTTATCGACGGGACAATTGATAAATTCGCAAAACTTTTTTATCTGAGCCAATAAAGAGGACTCTAATCTTAGCTCAATTACATGAGGTTTTTGGGGCTTTTTCTTATTTTTTTGTTCCATACCAATCATACTTTTTTTAGTTTGTCTCGGTCATAGTGGGATCACTATTGATCTCATTAAGTATTAAAAACACAATATTAACTTATAAATATTATGATATCATTAATGAAATTAATATGAAGCATACAAAATTTATGATTAAAAATGAATGGAAAAACCACAACATATCTTTTTTATGAATCAAATAAACAAAGCATAATAACAATTCCAGTTAGTATGGCTAAAGGATTAAATTGGAAACATAAAGATGAAATAAACATCGTTTTCGAGGTTAGAGATGGTCAGAAAGGTTTGTTTCTATTCAAAAAAGAGGAGCAAATCTATCCAGGGAGAGGAAGTCCAAAAACAAGTTAATTTTTTTATTTAATTTTCTAATTTTTAATGAGAAATAATTTTTAAGAATAAACAAAAGGAAGGAAAATTGAAATGATTAATGAATCTTCTGAAAAAATAAAAAAAAACCTTAAAAAAAGTCTAAAAAGAGCAGAAAAATATCTAGAAATTGTAAGAAAAATTAAAAATCGTCAATGTACAAACATAGAATTTGAATTTCTTCAAGCAAATGGGAAAATATTACAAGATGAGATGGATAAATTTAATTATGGAAGGATACATTTTAGAAGACCTTTTGGGTTAGGTACTTTTCCAAATCTACCTGCTATTGCAAATTTTCCTGTATTCCTTAAAACTCGAGGAAGTTCAGATGAGGGTTTTGCTCTAATTCCTGCAATAAAGCAAAATTTGTTAGGTTAAATTCAAGAAATTAAAGAATTGCTTGAAAATCCAGAAGAGATAAGTAAAAGAACTATACAATCAACTTTCCAATATTTTATTCAAGATATTTTAAGAAATTTTAGAAAAATTATTTATGAAGAACCTCAAAATGAAAAAGATGTTCAAAAGAGTTTAGAACGGTTTTTAGCTGTTAAAGAATATAAATTTAAGCGAGAAAAAGAATCAACGGGATTCTCTTCAAAATCTTTCAAACCAGATTTTACTAATGACGATCTTAGCATTGCAATTGAAGTTAAGTATATCGATAAGCAAGAAAAAGTATCTGTTTGTGTTGAAGGATTAAGTGCAGATATTATTCCATATTCTGGAAAGTGGAAAAATTTATTATTTTTAGTCTATGATAAGGGAGGTAATATTAGGGATGTAGATGAATTTTCTAATGATTTTAGTAGAGATGGTGATATTAAAATTCGATGTATTATAATTAAACATTAGACAAGAAGAATTTCTTTGGGTAAAGTAAAATCTTTTACGATATTTTTACCCATATATCTCTGGGATTCATTATTTTTTTTTCTTTATCATCTAAGCTACATTTTAACTTTAGAAAAGCACCCTTTGATAATATGGGGAAGATAGCATTACTCCTTATTTCAAAGAGTTTAAGTGAATATATCCCTTTGTTTATTTTTAATTTAATTTGGCTTTCATTTTTTGTTACATTATGGAGTTGCTCTACAATTTCTCCTTCAATTTCGATTTCCATTTTTTTATCACTTCTTTTTTAATTTTTTTAAAGTTTTTTAAAAATTAATTCTTAATTAATAAGAATTCGTTCAAACTTTTAAATCTATTCACGAAATTC
>JAUWBH010000156.1 GCA_030605085.1 Promethearchaeota archaeon
AGTTTCAATCCTTTTTTTTATGGATATTCCTATGCAACCTTTATTATTATATATTATAAACGATAAAATCGTATTTAAATCTTTTTTAAAAATCGATATTACTCGTTCGTTAATACGGAGATTTTTTCTCGACTCGGTCCTAACGACTTAAATCACCCTTAAAGTTAACGAAATTCTCGCTAAATCGTACTTTATTGAAGTACTTTGATTAATAGTTGATGTAATGGAGAATAAAAAAAGATTTTTCGTTTCGAGGATCAATAAAATTAAATTTTATTTAAAAAGAAGCTCGACGAAATTTGGTTCGAAGAAAACGGCAGCGAATTTTTTTGTATCAAAATATTAGACGATTAAACAGTTTGTCTTGTATTAGGTTAAAGATTTTTGGATTTCTTAACTTAAACCCCAAATTTGCAAAATTTTGAAATTATTTCATTTTCGTACGATCAACTCATGGTATCGTTAAAGGTAAGTCGTTTTAAAGCGTTCTTTTTAAATCTAAAACCTGCCATATCTAAAATTTCGTAAAAAATTGATTTGGCGCTCGAATTTATTTAAATACTTTAAATATATTTTTAGGTATAAAATCAAGTTAATAAAAATCTTGAAAATTCAGGAAATTAAAGTTTCACCAAAAAGCGAAAAAAATAACATTTTCAATTTCAATCCGAATTTTGATTGATATTTCAATGTCTTGAACTACTACTACACATTTTTCAATGCTATAAAAAAGAGATATTTGATTATAAGCGATGAAAAACATCTCTTCAGCCTTTACTTTATTCAATGGACATTTCTTTACTATGATTTTAATAAACTATTTGAACGTCTTTTTGTAGTTAAAATTTTTTAGAAGGTTTTTTAAAAATATTAAAAGTAAAATAATTAGTTTTATAAGGAAAAGAATTGACATATATGTATTACAAATTGAATTTCGTAATTGGGCTTAATTAATTTTTAATAGCAATGAACGACGAAAATCTGTTAAAACTTGGATCTCTATTACACGATATGGGTAAGCTCGGATATCGAGCAGGTGAGCGCGGAGTTCACGAAGAGATTGGTAAAAATCTCGTTCTACAATACGACGATTTTTTGCCTGGAGTAAGTAGCCTAATTTCTATGCACCATCGTCATGGTATAGAAAATTTATTTAATCAAGAAGGATATCTCGTTTTAAAAGAAATAATTATAGCAGATTGGTTAGCGTCGTCAGAAAGAATTGGATTAGAGCAAAGTAAAGACGCCAAAAAAGTTGGATTGACTCCGATATTTTCAGAAGTCTCAATATTTAAGCAGAGGGAGCATCGGAATTTCTATTATTTAGGAAAAAATTTAGTTTTAGAAGATGATTCTAAAGAGATCTTCCCTCAGATAGAAGAAAAAGTTTCTAGTTTGTTAGAAAGTAATTTTTTAGAAAATTGGAATTTGTTTAAAGAAAAACTTGGTAAAATTAAAGAATATAAAGAAGATTACGAAAAGATTTTTGAATTATTGTTTTCGCTCTTAAAACAATCTTTCAAATTTTTACCCTCCGCGGCGTATAGAGTTGAGCCGGACATTAGTCTGTTTGATCACTCGAAAATGGTCTGTGCCCTTGCTGTTGCTCTTCACAATTACTTCGCGACCAATTCTTTTGAGGAAAAAGAAGTTTTAGAAATTTTAAATCAGATAGGGCAGATTTTACAAGAACTATATCGCGTAGGCGATTCTTATGTTAACGAAATAGGTAAAAATCCGTCAAAAAAAGAGATTTTTGAAGAGAAAAAACTCTTTTCCTTAATTCATGGTGATTTTTCGGGAATTCAGAATTTTATTCACTTAATTTCTTCAAAACACGCGATGAAGACTTTAAAGGGGCGCTCTTTCTTTTTTAGTCTTTTGACTGAAAACTTCGCTCGATATATCGTTCAAGAATTAAAATTGACCGAAGCGAACATAATATTTGCTGGAGGAGGTCACTTTTATATAATTGGTTATTATTCGAACGATCTTGAGATTAAAATAAAAGAGTTGAGTAAAACAATAAACAAATTATTTATCGAACATTTTAATTCCAATTTGTATCTTGCGTTAAGTTTTATCCCTCTAAGTATCAGAGATTTGATATATGAAAAATTTTCTAATAGCTGGAGAGAGGTGAACTTAAAGACATCTGTGAAAAAGAGAAAGAAATTTTACGAGAATATCGAGGAATCAAAGGAAGATTATTTTTCAGAAATTTTTGGTCCTTTTGAGGATTCGGCAAATAAAATTGAAAGGTGTATCGTATGTAATTCGTTTAACGATTTAGAACTCGTTACAGACGAAAGGGAAGATAAATGGTGTTCCATGTGTAGAAGTTTTATGGATTTAACAAACGACTTGAAAACGTCTAATTATTATAAAATTGTTAAAAAAAGTGATAAAAGTTATAATAGGGTATTAGTAGAACTTAATAATGCTTCAATATTCAAGGATATTGTTAAAGAAAATCAAAATTATTGGTATTCTATAAATAAGCCAATGTCAGAAAATGTTTTGGGAGATAAATTATTCCCGATTGCGTTTCCAATCCATAAGGAAGGTCTGAAAAAAGATAGAATAATTGATAACGATGACTTAGCTGAGCAAGCCTTCGAAAGGACGGGATTTAACAAACTTGGAATTCTTAAAATGGATGTGGATTCGTTAGGAAGAATATTTCAAAGAGGCTTAGGAGATAACAGTACGATCTCGAGAATTTCCACGTTAAGTTCGTCTTTAACTTTATTTTTTGAAGGATATGTTCCAAAACTCGTACAAACCGAATTTTCTGATTCTGTGTATTTGATATTTTCAGGTGGAGACGATCTTTTCGCCGTCGGTTCTTGGGATAAAATAATTGAATTTTCTTACAGGCTATATAAAGATTTCAGAAGGTTTACTGCTTTTAATCCTGATATAACTTTAAGCGCTGGTATTGCTATTGAAACGCCAACTTTTCCAATTATAAAAGCATCGCTAGCAGCGGAAGAAGAATTAGATAGAGCTAAGAACTTCGAACCTTTCACGGGTAAAACGAACACAAAAAATAGAATTTCTTTGTTCGGATCTGTATTAAAATGGGACTGGACATACGAAAAGGAGGAGGAGTTTCAAAATATTAAGCAGAAAGTAGAAAATATTGAAAAACATCGTAGAGATCAGTTGCTTAAAATAATGAAAAACGACGGATCCGAGAAAATCAACGAGGAAATATTTAATTGGATAAATAATAAATCAGAGTTCGAATTAGCCGTTATTTTAAAAGAGATTTTCGTTTATTTGCTAAAAAAAAAAGACTTCTCTAAATCGATGCTCCATAAAGTTGAAAATTCAGTATGGGGGATGAGAACTTTGTTAGAAGATTCGCTGGAAAGGAAAATTAGAGTTCCTAAACTGTGGAGGTTAAAATACTATTTAAGATCTGTTTTATGGTCAAAAGATTCAGAAGTCAAGTTATTATGTAATTTTATCGTTCAGATGTTTGAAATCATAATAAAAAATAATTTATTTATACCAGATTCAAATTTACAGATAAAAAATGTAGAATTTATATCTGTCGCAGTAAAATGGGCAGATTATTTAACCAGAAAATAAAATTATAGAAAAAAGAGGAAAATAAAAATGAGTTATAGAAAAAGTAGATCAGATAGAAGTGGATCAACAATTACGCAAACTCTAATTAACAATTCAGATGTAATTCTGAACAAATCTGACATAGAAAAATTTATTGACTTTAGCGAGCAATTTGGAAAATTGTGTTATAGTAACAGAATTTCTACAACCCAGATTAGAGGGATATATCAGGAAGTAAAGAGACTTCCAGACGATATAAAAATAAGTAGAAGCAGATTACAATTATTACGACCTAAATTAGCTTACCAAAAGGGTCGCTTCAAAGAGCTCAGTGACTTACAAAGAGTATTTGATCATTTGATAAAGAATGTAAAAACGGATGAACAATTAACTAATTTTAAAGAATTTTTTGAAGCTATAATTTGTTATCATAAAGCGGCAGGAGGAGATTAAAAAAATGAGTGAAAAACAACTTAGTGGAAAAGTTATTGTAGAAGGAATTATAAAAGTTGAAACAGGTTTGGTAGTTGGAGGGAGTAAAGCAGCTTTAGATATTGGAGGAGTTGATAGTCCGGTGATAAAGGATGCGAAAGGAGTTCCTTATATTCCTGGAAGTTCAATAAAGGGAAAATTAAGAAGTCTTTTGGAACAAAGCAAATATCCTTTAAGGAACAGAGATCTAGGTGACGGAAAGGGAAAATTTGATGAAACCCTTATTATTCATACATTTCAAGATGGGACTGTTGATGATATTATTCAAATTTTTGGCGCTCCAGATTATAATGAACCAGTAAGAGGTGTTTTTCGAGATGCGTTTTTAGATGTAGATCATTTCGAGAAAAACAGGACAGCTCTTTTTAAAAATCTCGAATTAAATTACACTGAAGATAAAATTGAAAATAGGGTTGATCGTATTTCTGCTAGAGCAATGCCAAGACATTTAGAGAGGGTTCCCGCAGGCACATACTTTAATTTTGAAATAATTATAGATCTATATTCCGAAGAGGATAAAGAACTAATAAAAACATTATTTCAAGGATTATCGTTGCTAGAGGACGATTATCTTGGAGGGAGCGGAACGAGAGGTAGTGGCAAAATCTCATTCGAAATCGATTTAATGAGCTGGAGAAAAGTGGAATTTTATAAAGGAGAGGCAGAAGAAATCAAATTGAAAGAAAATTTCAACTTGAAAGATATAAAAATTACTGATTGGTTGACGGATGTACTTAGTAAAATTAATCTCTAAGAAGAGGAATTATTTTAGCATTGGAAAAGATTATACAAATAGTCTAAGTATCGTAATTCATAATGATACTTTATTCAGCGCTATTTGCAACAATTTTAGAAAAATTTACGGTAACGATGCGTTAGAAGCATTTTTGAACCAGATAACAGAGTCTCAGTCGCAAAGTGAATCAAAGTTCGAGATATCTTCCTGCTTCCATTACATAGATATTTATAAAGAGGGCAAACTCTTAAACACGATATATTTTATCCCGAGACCATTAATTAGGTTTCCTCTCAACGAAAAATCTCAAAAATATCTTGACGAAAATCCAAAAGTGTTTAAAAAAGTGAAATTCGTCTCTTTCGAAGTATTAAGAAAACTCCAACAAAATGTACAAATTTCGTTAAGTCAATATCACATAATAGACAATAATTATCTAGTGGACGATAAAGACCTCAAAAATTTAGGATTAATAAAGTTTCTTAAACTGCTTGACGAATCCGACGCTAAATTAGAGAAAAGTGTACGAGCAATACGCAGAAAAATCTCAATATTTGAAATGTTAGACGAGCAAAAAGTGAGAATCAGTAGAACAAGTGTACAATCTGAGCCTTTTACTTGGTCTAAATTTAAATTTAGAAGTTCTAAATATTTCGTTAGAGATGGAGAGAAAGAAATCAATTTTGAATTAATCCCGGGATTCTTCTTTTTATTTGACTATTCAGGACTAGACAACGATTTGATAAAAAGAATAAAGACGTCAATTAAACTCATTATAGACGAGGGTCTTGGAGGTAAAAGAAGTATTGGCTGTGGTTTAGTTGATGACATCAAAATCGTTGAATTAGACGAGAACTTTCAATATTTCGATTTGCTCGAAGTTAAGCCCGACGGATTTTTAGTAAATATTTCACTAGTATATCCAAGCTTGGAAGAAATTCAAAATGTTATATATTTTAACATCTATGGAAGGAGCGGATTTGTTTTTTCGGCTGATAACAATTCTAAACGGTTTAACGATGTAAAATTTATCGAAGAAGGGGCTATATTTGAAAAAAAAGTTGGCGGAAAATTAGTTCAAGTGGCTTCAGACGATTTTATTTCGAAATTTCATAAAATCTATAAGAATGGGATTGGATTTTACTTAAATATTGGAAAAATAGAGGTCGATTATAAAAGATGAGTAATGATAGTATCGATCAAGGCCAGAATTCACATAGGTTAACTATCACGGGATTATCGCCCATGTTTATTGGTTCAGGTAATAAATACTCGCAGCTTGATTACATAAGCCACGAAAATAAGATTCACATTTTAGATTTTGATAAAATACTTACTCAAATTCCTTTTGAAATAATTGACGATCTAACTAACGATATTCTCGAAAATTTCGAAAAGAATATCTGGAGAGGCGATGTTAAGGACTTTTTAGGCAAATATGAAGTTGATTGGAATAATTTCGTTGAAAAAAGCTACGATTTGGTTGGAAAAATCGGAAAAAACGAAATTAATCAATTTATTAAAACAGGGGATCAAATTTATATTCCAGGTTCAAGCCTTAAAGGAGCTATTAGGACTGCGATTCTATTTAAAATTTTAAAAAATCATCCCAAAAAAAAAGAAGAAATCGTACAAAGCGTTCTCAACTTCTTTAACGACCGAGAAATAATTAGGTTAATTCAATCTGACGGTAAAACAGACTTATTAAGAGCGTTAATAATCTCTGATTTAAAAGCAAACACCGAAAACGCTCCTATTAAAATTGTAGAATCTAAAGTTTATCACATCAGAGATCAAAAATCAACAATTCCAATTTTTTACGAGGTTTTGGATAATGGTTTTAATAGTACAGGCACTCTAAAAATTAATCGCAAATTGGTTGATTCAAACGCCTTAATTTCGCAATATTTTGATCTAAGTAAAGATACAATAATAGACGCAACTAATTCGTTTTCTAAAGAAATTATAAACTACGAGTTAAAAGAGTTTAAAAGTAGAAACGATTCGAATTTGGAAAGAATAATTAATTTTTACGAAGAATTGGAAGAACAAGTTAATTCGTTAAAGGATAACGAGTGTATAATGCGTCTAGGTCAAGGTTCAAGCGTTTTAGGAATTACATTATTTTTAAATTTCAGCGACAATACTCAAGTGGTTAGCAAATATAAAGGTTTAGAGGATTTAAAAAGATTTAATTTTAATGTTCCTGATAGAAATGACAGGTCGTTTGGAATCGCAAGACAAGGAGGATTTACAATACTTATTGATAGAGACTCGTTACATAGACCTAAGTTAAACGAAACATGGCTTTGTAGAATAGTAGCTACAAAAGGCAATAACAAATTTGTATCTTTAATCGAGAAAATTACAACATCTTACCACATTGAGAAAGAAAAAGATAAAAGCTTTTTATATCCCCTCACGAGAAAATTTATAGTATCTGAAAACGAAAAATTGATTTCTCCATTTGGTTGGGTAAAGTTAACTTGGGAATAATTGTTAATATATATTGACTATTTAAAATATAACATTAGAATTTAGGCAAAATGATACTCATTTCAAATATTGGCAATCGAGATGTTATATATAAAGGAGCATACTTAGATCGAGATAATACTCGACAAAAAGGAGAAGAATTACTCGATAAATACGATACGGAAAAAGAGCATTTCTCGTATCCAATAATCGAACCATTTTTTGAAACGTTTAAAAATAGATTAAGAAATATCTATATTATTGTAACTAATCAAGAAGACGAGAGGGTTAGAAATTCCGATACGATCCATCTTGGAGGTATTATTAAGAAATGGATAAAGGAAACTTATCAAGTTAAGGTAAACGTTGTTCAATATACAAACAATCCAACCAATTACGAGCTAGTTTATAATTTTTTTACATCGTATTTTACTCAAGAAAGCAATATTTTCGATAAAACAGATAAAAGGATTATATCCTTGTCAGGGGGGACCCCTCAAATGAATGGCGCCCTATATGTTATTTTGTCTTCAATTTATCCTGCGAATAACGAATTTTACAGCGTTTTTTGGGAGAAATTAATTCCGATTAATCACGAAAAAACAATAAATAAAATTTTTATCAAAAAATCTTGCTTAGAACTGTTGAAAACAAACCAATACCAATCGTTAATCACTATTTTGAACGAATATAACATAGAAGGGCAAGATCGATTAATTCTACTATTAAATTACGCAAAATTTAGAAAAAATTTTGATTTCGATGTAGCTCGAGAACATTTAAATGGTTTTTTCAAGGTTTTACCTAGTTCAGAACACCAAGAATACGATTTTCTTGTCTTAAACGAGAATATAACACCTATAGATTTAATTAAAGAATTATTTTGGAACATAGAAATTTGTCATAAAAATCAAAATTATTTACTCTTATCAGCGCTTTTATTTAGATTAGAAGAAGCGCTCCTTTTTGAAATTGTTAATTACTTATTTAAGGAAGAAATCGAAGTGGATTTAAAAAAGAAACAAAACCATAGCATTTTTATGAAACATTTAAAAGATAAAGAACTTGATCTATGGAATTCTTTACAAAATATAACATATAAAGGATTCAAGTTAAAAATTGATCCAAATGAGTTAAATCGTGCTGTATTATTTTATATTGCATCATTAAAGTCAGACGAGTTAAAGAAATTATTTCGTAATGTATCAAAGAAGTCAGACGAGTTAAAGAAATATATTAAGTCAATATATCAAGTTGGAAATATTCTGGAAATTTTCGACAAAATTAACAAATATTATTATGATAGCTTGAAAAGCGATAAGGAACAATTACAAAAAAAATACGGCAATGCAGAGACAAAATGTTTAGGTGACTTGAGGAATAGTTCCATCATAGCTCATGGATTTAATCCCGTATCAAAAGAAAATATTGAAGATATGTATAGAGAAAAGTTAGAGATTTTTATTCCTAATTTAAAAGAATATCTAATAACCTTGTTACGAATACTCACGAACGATAACGCAATTTCTATGGACAATGTTTTTGATAGTATTAACGAAAAAATCTCGAGTTTTATTTTAGAACTTTAATATCCCATTTAGCTTTATATTAAGCATGAAACTTAAAGTATTACATCTGTTTTTGACAACGGACAAGGAGATTTCTGAAACTCCCACGCAATTGAGAGGATTTATTGGTACAGAATTCAAAAAATATGCTGAATTGCACCACCACCTTGATTCTAATAATCGAAAAAAATTAATCTACGAATATCCTAAGATACAATACAAAATAAACCGGAATAGAGCGATAATTTTAGGAATAGGCGACGATAGCATATCAATTTTAAGACATATCGTATTGAATGTTAAAAAACTTACTTTAGGACAAAATTCGTACGATATAATTGAAATTAAAGCTCATTACGAAGAACCAGAATTTAAAATAACTAAAAAAGGTGAAATTTATTCTTATAAGTTCATCTCCCCGTGGATTGCGTTAAACGACAAGAATTACAAAAAATTTAAAGATTCTACCATTCAAGAGAGGAGAGATTTATTAAAAAAAATTCTCATTGGAAATATTATATCCATGTCCAAATTCTTAGATTATACAGTGCCATCGCGCATAAAGATCGATATTGAACTCTATCCCACTAAAATTGCGTTTAAAAACATAGAGATGGTGGGATTTATAGGAAAGTTTGAAGCAAATTTCTTAATTCCCGACTATCTTGGAATCGGGAAATCTGTCTCTCACGGCTACGGTACCTTAAAACGAGTGAATCACGGATCGTAAGATGGTTAATTTCTTTAATCTCTTAACAAATCGATCTAATTTTTTCTTCGAACCAAATTTCGTCGAGTTTCTTTTTAAGGAAAGCGTAATTTGTTAGATCCTCGAAAAGAAATACCTTTTATTATTCTTTATAATATTAAACATCTATAGAGATAAGCAAGAGTCATTTAAAATCGTGGAAGAGTCGCGCATTTCCCAGTTGATTTAATACTTTACAAACGAATTAAAAAAAATTTCCGCAATAACGAACGACTAATAATCTTTTTTAAAGAAGATTTATATAGGTTCTTATCGTTTTATATTATATAATAATAAAGGTAGCGTAGGAATATCCACAAAAACAAGGATTGCAATGGTTCTGCAGCAGCAGGATAAGATATAACTCTCCTTTGTAGCATAGGAATATCCACAAAAACAAGGATTGAAGCTTTTTTTACTTTAAACAGGGATTTCACGGTAGCAAAGGAATATCCACAAAAACAAGGATTGCAGTCAACCCATCCAGAGAACTTTGCCTTTAATACCTAATCCGCGTAGCATAGGAATATCCAGAAAAACAAGGATTGCAGTGTAATTGGTGCGTCTTTATTCTCAATGTACTTATCAACTGGTAGCATAGGAATATCCACAAAAACAAGGATTGCAGCTTCGTATCCACATTTACTGCAAATAACTTTCATTATAGTAGCATAGGAATATCCACAAAAACAAGGATTGCAGCTGACCTTCGTAGTGACCTCTGCGTGTCTTTACAATATGTAGCATAGGAATATCCACAAAAACAAGGATTGCAGCTTCATCACTATCAAGATCCACTTCATTTCCATTTATATAGTAGCATAGGAATATCCACAAAAACAAGGATTGCAGCAATATCGTTCATATTAAAATCAACTTCTCCTTCCAATGTAGCATAGGAATATCCACAAAAACAAGGATTGCAGCTTTCGGTCATTTCTCTCCCTCAAATGTTTTCATTAAATTAGTAGCATAGGAATATCCAGAAAAACAAGGATTGCAGTGTATAGTAACTTCGTTTAGCATTAACTATATTATTACACGTAGCATAGGAATATCCAGAAAAACAAGGATTGCCGCTCTACTATCTCGATCTCCCCTGAATCGTAATTGATAAGTTTGTAGCATAGGAATATTCACTAAAACAAGGATTGCAAAAATCTTTAACCTAATCCAAGATAAATGGTTTAATAGTATAATATTTTGAAACAAAAAAATTCGTTGCCGTTTTCTTCGAACCAAATTTCATCGAGCTTCTTTTTAAATAAAGCGTAATTTACTTGATCCTCGAAACGAAAAATCTTTTTTTATTCTCTATAATGTTAGACATCTACAGAGATAAGCAGAAGTCATTTAAAATCGTGGAGGATTCGCGCATTTCCTAGTTGATTTAAGACTTTACTAACGAATTAAAATAAACTTCCCCAATAATGAACGACTAATAATATGTTTTAAAAAAGATTTATATAGGTTCTTATCGTTTTATATTATATAATAATAAAGGTAGCATAGGAATATCTATAAAAACAAGGATTGAAACGGACGTCTCTCTGAACAAACACAAGGAAAACTCTGAGTTGCATAGGAATATCCATAAAAACAAGGATTGAAACCACGCAAAGTTTTTCTTTCTATCAATCCATGTTATTTCTGTTGCATAGATATATCCATAAAAATAAGGATTGAAACCCCACATACTGATTGTGTCTCCATGCGTCAACTTCGTTGTTGCATAGGAATATCCATAAAAACAAGGATTGAAACTAACTCGTTTGCATCTAAGAATCTTGGCATTTCTCTTAGTTGCATAGGAATATCCATAAAAACAAGGATTGAAACTATCTCCGTATGTCGTTTGGTTTACCGCACTCGGCGAGTTGCATAGGAATATCCATAAAAACAAGGATTGAAACATTTAATAGTGTTTGCTGTTTGGACAGCCCATTCGTTAGTTGCATAGGAATATCCATAAAAACAAGAAGAGCAAAAATGTGATGATGTGTTAAAATTAATATCCTATATGGAGGACTTATTAAAAATAGAGAGTTATAAGAAACCAAAATATTTTTTTGATTTAAATCTTTTTGCTCTTGTAGACTTTGAAGAACCAACAGTAACAGATATTATAAGATTAATAATCCCCTCTTCTAAAACAGAATTTGAATATATAAAAGTAAATCGCCTAACTTTTACAGAAGATTTTAAAATAGAATTAAATGGATATACTGAATTTGAAATTGAAGATTCATTTAAATCGTTTTCCAGAGTATATTATTCTAACAATAATTTTATTATTATCCTCGTTATATTTCCTTCAAGAATATCTACAAATTTGAAATCATTTAGACTATTAATTCAAGAAATAGCACCAAAAATAAAACCTGATAAAATTTACTTTAAATTTTGTTATAAAACAATTCCAATGGGTACTTTTCAATTGTTAAAAAAAGCTTTGAGATTAGAAATTGAAAGTTACAAAGAAATGTTAAAGTATAATTCATATCATATTGAATATATTGAGATAAACACTAATTCAGATAAAGTATCAATTTAATTTCAAACAAATGTCGAAATTTCCCGTATAATTTTCATTAATAAAGTTTGAATTTCTAACAATTTTTTTGAGGGGATTCTTTTTTGAGCTCCTTTTTTCTAATCTATTTAATTGTTCAAAAATTTCTTCCAAATCTTTAATTTCTTAATAATTCTCCAAATTATCAAATAATTATAACGATTAATCTAAGGATAAGTAAAAATTTTCGAGTTTTTGTTGTTTAAGAAAATTTCCCCCTTCCTCTTTTTCATATCTGTTTAGAGTAATCTGGATGCAGTAACCTTCGTTTCTCTCCTTGTTATCCAATTTTTTCGTTATTTTTTCCATATTTTTACACTTTTTCGAAGTATTCGTTTATAACTTCTTTAAAATACGCAAAAACAGTTAAATCTTTAAATTCAGAATTAAAATATTTGTGCGTGAATTTCATAAGAATTTTTTTTAAAGCGGGAATTATCATTTTTCGAATGTACTTCTTTCTCCTTTTCTTATTAGGTTCCAAGACAACGTAGCCAAGAAAGTAATCTTCCTCGTTGTTCGACTTGTTGCGATTATATAACCATTCCAAAGTCTTTAAATAAGCGAATTCTTCTACTTGAAAAATTACTTTGAAACGATCTATTTTGACGCTTACAATATCTTGAGAGAAAATTGATTTACAAGCGTTTTGAATAGCAGTATATAAAAGACCGCTTTTAACGTGGTCTTTTTTGGTAATTTTTTCAAATCCATTAAACGGGGAAGAAACAAGCGTAACTCCATTGCAAATGATTCCTACTTCCTTTACTATCTTCCTCAATCTCATATTAACTTCTTTTATTCATTTTTTCAAATCATATCTTAAATGTTTAATGTTTCCATTCTACCTTTCCAAACAATCCTCCTATTTCCCCCTCGTCTATGAAAAATCGACCAAATTTTAATTTTAATGGTTTTTTCGAATAAAAAGAACGGTAAAATCCCGCTCTGTGCGCCATATCGAGAAGTCCAACAATTAATTTAGAACTTGTGACATGCGTTTCTTTTCTTCTTAGATTTTTTATTACATCGCTACCATTAATTATAATACCGATGTATCCCGATTCAATATCACTTGAACGAGACAAAATCTCATCTAAACTATTTTTATTAATGTACTTTAACGCTTTTTCCTTAAATATTCCAATATCGCTAATTAACTCATACGCAAGGATGTCGTAATCGTAAAAAACTTCAATATTAAAGTTGATATATTTTTCAAAACCGTTAATAAAATCGTCGTTTCCAAGACCTATTAAAAATTTTAAATCTTCTCGTTTCAAGTTCGATTTCCACGCTTTCAAAAAATCGTTAAACAATTTATCAACAAAAATAGAAGTAGTCTCTACAATTGTGTTATTTGAAAAAAAAGAATTAATATCGTTTTTTCCAATAATTTGTGCTAAAGAATTAACGTCTGCTTTTTCTATGTTATCTTTGCGATAAAGGTCAATTTTTCTATGTGAATTTAAATAAGAACACCAATTTGCTACTAATTGTTGTTTTCTAAACTCTTTTTCTCTCAAACTTTTTTTTAAATTTTTTACGTTCATTTTTAGATTAAACTCCTTAATTTTTTTATCGTATCATAAACTAAATTAATCGGTTATACCACCTTCAGTAATGCAGAAAGTCGCTTCTTTTTCAGGTAAATGTGGCGCACTTTCTAGTTTAGCAACTCTCTGATCTCCTTTTCCTTTTTTTAAACGAATTCTATAAGTTGAGCTATGAGCAATTGCGTTTCCTCCTGTTGGATTCAACTTATCGCCATAAACTATGTCTGGATCGCATGACACTTGATTTAGAACGATAACGGCTAATTCTTTAGCTTTTTCCGTTAAATTCATTAAAGCGTGAACAAACGATTTGATTTTTTGTTGCCTCTCAACGAGCTTTTCTTTTCCTATAAATTCGCTTCTAAAATTACTTATTATAGTATCCACAACAACTAATTTAATATTTTTTTGCTTAACCATATCCTTGACGAATTCCAACTCTTCTACAAAAAGCATCTGATCGTCGGAACAGGAAAACATTCCATACGTGATGTTGGCTAATGTTTTCTCACAGTCTAAAAATTTTGCTCTTGCCATGTGTATAATTCTTTCAGGTCTGAATGTTCCTTCCGTATCGATATACAACGCCCTACCTTCAAAACCCCCTTCTCTATAAGGTAATTGTACATTTACGCATAATTGATGTGCAATTTGCGTTTTACCAGTACTATACTCTCCAAAAAATTCGGTAATCGCTTTTGGTTCAACGCCTCCTCCTAATAATTCGTCCAAAGAGGCACTACCAGTTGTTAATTTGTTTATCTTTTGCCTTTCTTGCCAAAATTCGTAACCATTTTTAAAACTATATCTAAAAAGTCGTTTACGAGCTTTTTTGACTAAAGTTTTGACAACATTTTCTCTTAACTCTGTTGCACTTACTATTTCTTCGATTGACATCTCAACAAGGAACTCAACGTAATGAATTCCAACTTCTCTTAGTTTTTTTAATACGCGCCTTTTAATTCCGCGTAATTTCTTTAACTTTGTAGGAGGTTTTGTTTTGTGTGAACTAGCGTCTTGATCTAAGAAAAATTCGCTAGAAAAATCTTGTGGATATATGTCACCATTTGACATTTTTACACCTTCG
>JAUWBH010000215.1 GCA_030605085.1 Promethearchaeota archaeon
CGTCATTTTCGTCCAATAAAACGAAATCAACGCCCCAACTGTCGATCCCTATTGAAATCAAATCTGAATTATATTTACTAACATAAGCCGATAAACCATTTTTTATTTCTTGAAATAGCCTTAAAATATCCCAATATAACGAATTAAACACTTGAATCCCGCCATTGGGAAAACGATAAATCTCGTCTAACTTTAGTTTGTCATTTTCAAGAATCCCAACGATAGCTCTTCCCGAACTTGCGCCTAAATCGAATCCTAAATATCGTTTCATTAATATTAACCCTAAAATATTTTTAGAGTAGTTATAAAATAATTCTAAATATAGTTTATTTATAGTTTTTCGTATATGTAATTTTTTAGTAATTTTTTGGTGATATAGCTTATACCGTATCATTTTAATATATGCGAATGTTATATCTACCTATCATTTAATTCAAATGATTTTAAAAATAAATTAACAAAATTAAAAAGAAAAAGGTTGAAATTTTATGGTTGACGAAGCGTTAGCAAAAGAAGTAAAAAAATTACGAGACGATGGAATGTCCGATCCAAAGGATATTTTGAAAATCTTTGAGCTCATGAAGCAAGCGTCGGCAGAGATCGATGACTTAAAAGAAGAACTAGAAGACATCGATCAATTTATTGGGCAGATGGTTATAGAAGACAAAGGCTTTAAGTGGTGGGTCAAAATTGGAGACAAAGAATTCGATTACGGAGAAGGTGAGGGAACTGATCCTTCTTTCACTATGACTGCTAATTGGGAGACGATGAGCGGACTTATGTCAGGTGAAGTTGATGGCACAAGCGCCTATATGTCTGGAGATCTTAAGATTGAAGGAAATCTTCAGGATACAATGGCATATGGAGAATATATGGCATTTGCAGCCGAAACTTTACAAGAGCTTGATGAAAGTTAAACAAGTAATTGAAAAATAAATAAACTTTAATCCAAATTTTTTTTTATTTTGTTTTTATTAAATTCTTTTCATTTTTTTAAATTAGTTTAATTTATTCTTACTATATACTATGTAAAAAATTTGAATCTTCTTTAAAAATGCCTTATGGAATGAATAGTAATATTCTTAAAATTAATCTTGATTCTGAGAAAATTACGGAAGAAAGGATTAACGATGAAATTATAGAAAAATATCTTGGAGGAAGAGGATTAGGAGTAAAATTACTTGTTGATTATCTTCCCAAATATGTTGACCCTTTATCAAAAAAAAATGCGTTAATATTCTCTATAGGACCACTTACGGGTAGCATTGTTCCTACCAGTGGACGATTTTCTTTGGTTACGAAATCGCCATTAACAAATACAATATTTCATTCTAATTCTGGCGGTTATTGGGGAGTAAATTTCAAACAATGTGGCTACGATAATTTATTTATAACCGGAAAATTAACCCCGGAAAATAAAGGATATATCGTAATAGATGGCTACGATAAGATTGAAATAAAGCATGCTGAAGCATTGTGGGGTCTAAAAACTTCGGAAACTGTTGCAAAAATAAAAGAAATCGAAGGTGAAAGCTGTCAAGTACTATGTATTGGACCTGCTGGGGAAAATTTGGTAAGAATTGCTTCAATTATGAATCAAGGAGCGCATCGCGCTTTTGGTAGAGGTGGTGTAGGAGCCGTTATGGGTTCAAAAAACCTTAAGGCTATTGTTGTAAAGAACGGAAAGAAAAAATTTCCGGTTATAGATAAAGATTATTTGAAAAAACTTAGCGTCATTGCTATAGATAAATTAAAAGTCGTACCAATAACTTCTCAAGGATTAAATTTATTCGGTACTGCTGCGTTAGTTAAGATAATTAATTTATTTGGGATGTTTCCCGTTAAAAATTTTCAATACGCCTATTTAGATTCTAATAAAATAGATATGATTAGTGGTGAAAAATTAAAAGAAGATTTTTTTGAAAAAAAAGAGGGTTGCTATAACTGCATTATTAGATGCGGAAGATTAACTAATACTGGAGTTATGAGTGGGAAAGGTCCAGAATATGAATCTCTTTGGGCATTAGGACCGTTAAATGAAATTTTTGACTTAAAAACAATTACTCACGCAAATTATTTATGTAATGATTATGGGTTGGACACGATATCTACAGGAACTACGATCGCGTGTGCTATGGAAATGCAACAAAATGGTGTGATCAATAACGATTCTTTAAAATTTGGAAATAAGGATATTATTTGCGAACTTATAGAGAATATTGCTTTAAAGAAAGGCATAGGTAAAGAATTAGCTGAAGGTTCAAGGAGGTTTTCTACTAAACATAATGGAAAACCTTACGCAATGCAAGTTAAAGGAATGGAGATCCCCGCTTATGACCCACGGGGCGCTTTTGGTCACGCTCTAAATTACGCTGTAAGTTCAAGAGGTGCTTGTCACTTAACTGGCTTTTTGGTAGCATTAGAAGTATTAGGAGTACCAAAAATAATTAATAGATTTTCTACCAGGGGGAAGTCGGATCTATTAGTTTTAAAACAGAATCAAAGTGCTGCAGAGGATTCTCTTATTGTCTGCAAATTTGTTGGTTACGCATTAGGATTTGTGTTTCAAGCGAGATTTTTAAGTGCTATTTTGAATAAAACAATGACTATTACAGATTTAATTACAATAGGCGCAAGAATTTATAACTTAGAGAGACTTTTCAACATAAGAGAGGGTTTTTCCAAAGAAGACGATACATTACCATTAAGGTTTTTAGAAACACCTTTACGAGATGGTCCCTCAAAAGATAGAATTGTACCTCTTAATGATTTATTAAATGAATATTACAAAGTTAGACAATGGAATGATAATGGAGTTCCGACTGATGAGTTATTAGAAAAGCTTTCTCTTAAAGGGTTAAAATAAAAATTTAATTTTTAAAAAATAAAAATTATAAGTGAAATAGTTAATTTTTAGAAAAGATAAAACCCCTATATAATGTTCGGGGAAAAAAAATGTCAGATAAGATAGAAAATTTAGGTCCCTTTGAAGCAAAGGAATCAAAATGGTTGCTTTTTTCTGTTGGAAATCCATATGAACGGCATGGACTGGCTTTACCTTTAGCAACTGATGATTTTCACGCGAAAAGAGCCGCATATGATCTAGAATTGGCTATTGGTCAAAAATATTTAGCACATATTCCATATACTACTGATAGGTGTGGACCTGTAGCAAAAGATTGGGCACCATACTATATATCGTGGGAAGAATTTTATAGAAAAACAATTGATTTTATTAAGTACTATATAGATCTTTTAAGAAGCAGGGGCGAAGAAGTTTCATATGCGATGCTTTTGGTAAGCCATGGAGGAAATGCAGATATAATGGAAAGAAAATATCAAAGAGAAATGCAGAAAGAATTGGATCTCAAAAAATTTTTCTCTATTACAGCTCATGATTCAAGGAAAAATGCTGTCCGTGTCTTAGAAGAGGTAAAGAAATTTTCAAATGCGATTATCGAAAAAGAAGGAGAACGACATGGTTGTTATACTCCCGAGGATTTAACTGACCTATACACGAAAATCCTACTATCTACCGGGCATGCCTCTCATACAGAACATAGTCTAATCGCTGCAATGGGGTTATGTGATATGAAAAAGGTTGAGATAATGAATTCTTTACTGGAAAAGAACTTTGAAGCAGCATTGAAAAGATGGCCGGCATTAGGAGGATTAGGTGGTTATTTATTAGCAGGGGGAAAATATACTGAAGCATTAGGAACTGAAGTTAACGACAAATATAATCTATGGAACTGCTTAAATGGGCTTAAAACTCTAAATAATGGAAAATTAATTGTTGATCCTGAATTAGGAGCTTTAATACAACGAATAAGTTTAGAAACTAAAATAGAACTTATTAATAAATACCTTTAACATTGGTCTAGCCTTTAATGTTAATTTAATCTTTCTTCCATTTTTCTTGGTATACAACTACAATTATACTCAATTAAAAATTCTTAGATAAAATTTAATATTATTAAAAATAAGCATTCTTACAGATTGTTGAATTAAAAATACTCAACTTAGAAAATTTATTTAGTGATTAAAAATCATTGATCCCGAAACCTATAAACAATTTAAAATTGTTGGTAAAATTTTAACTCGTCATAGATATAACACATCGCATAGTGGCAATATTTCTATGCGAGCTGGGGGTAAAATCCTTATCAAGCGTAGAGGAGCAATGCTTGGATATTTAGAACCCGAAGATATTATTGAAACAGATTTATATAGTGCTGATTCCGGAATTATGCTCTCAAGTACAGAAACTGAGGTACATCGGCAAATATATTTAAATACGGATGCTATGGCGGTTATTCATGCGCATAATCCTTTTTGCGTTATTTTGTCCCTTATTGAAGACGAAATTACATGTTTAGATGCTGAAGGAATTTATATGTATAGAAAGATTCCTGTAATTGAAGTAGAGAATCCAGCAGGTCCTACAGATGCCGCGCGAGAGGTCCCAAAAGTTCTTAAAAATTATCCTATAGTAGTAGTTCGAGCTCATGGCGTTTTTGCTAAGGGAAATACATTATATGATGCGCTCCAAAATGTTACTGGCGCAGAACAATCAGCGATGTTTCGATATTACACCATGCTTACGGGTAAACCCTTAAAAAGGGATTATTCAAAAGAGAAATATTTTTCTGAATGGTAATTCCTGAGGCATAAATATAACTTTTCATTCTTTATGTATGACTGTAAATTGATAATATCCAGAGCCAATATTAAAGACGACATAGTTTTCCTTCATTTCTTTATGTTTTAAACACCCAACTTTTTCAATTATATTTCCATTTTGCCAAATTGTAACATCTCCTTCCTTAATTTCGCAATTTGCATTTTCAATAGGAATCCAAGTTTCGGAGATACATCCAACAGGAATATGTATCATCATTTTCAAAGAATTATCAACTTTTTCCCAAGAGCTATAAACGAACCCTTTAATAATCTTTAAAGATGCACTCACATATGTTAAATCTGCTGGAATGTATGGTTTAATTCTTATTTTTTTCCAACCAGGTTCCCTTGTAGATATTCCAGCTAAAGCTTTGAAAAACCATGTGTCAACACTGCCTAACATTATATGATTGTGAGAATTCATTCCGCTTCCTTCGAGTTTCTCCCATCGCTCCCATAATGTTGTAGCACCCTCTTTAATCATATATCCATATCCTGGGTAACTTTCTTGAGAAATTATTTTGTATGCCACATCATTGCGGTTATTGTCATTCAATACATCCCACAAGTATCTGGTGCCCACTATTCCTGTATCAAGGTGGTAATCGTGATCTTCAATTATGGAATGTAGTAATGTTGAAATTACCCTTCTTTTTTTATGTTCAGGAACCATATTCAAATATAAAGGGAGGATATTGGAAGTTTGACTGATTGTTCTATCGGTTATTGAAAGTTTAGGAATTCTATACGCATCTTTTAAAAATTTATTATTAAATGCTTCTTTTATATCTTTAGATCTTCTAAATAATTCATCACTTTCTTGATTCTTTCCTAAAATCTGGGCTATCTTTGAAAGGATAAGAGTATCATGATAATAATACCAAGTACATACTTGTTCAATCGGCGTTTTTCTTGATACAATACTTCCAGGTGGACACCAATCACCATATTTTGCGAATTTATATAGAATGTTATTTTCCGTATTTCTGTGAAGAAAGTTGACATATTTTTCCATTGATTCATAATTATCTTCAAGAACTCGAATGTCATTATAGTACCAATATAAATACCAAGCAATAGTAATATATGCTGTACCCCATGCAGGATCTGCTGGATAAAATGACCAATACGGGGGGACTACATCGGAAATTGCTCCATTTTCTTTTTGACATAAATTAATATCTCTCAAATATTTTGTATAAAACCTTGCAATATCAAAATTAAAGTTCGCCTCTTCTATAGTTAATTGCGCATCTCCCATCCAGCCATGTCTTTCATCTCGCTGTGGGCAATCAGTAGGGATACTCATAAAATTGCTCAATTGCCCCCAAACGATATTTTTATGAATTTGATTAATTAGATCATTAGAACAGAAAAAATCACCTATTTTAGGTACATCTGTATGGAAAAAAAGTCCTTCAACATTATCTAACGTCGGAACGCCAGGAAAGCCTGTAATTTCAACATATCTAAAACCATGATATGTAAAATGTGGCTCAAATACTTCTTCGCTACCACCCTTTAAAATAAAAATGTCTGTAGCAGCCGCACCTCTATTTGTAGCTGTATTTAGATTACCATCGCTAAAAACTATTTCAGCATATCTAATTTGGATTTCAGAACCCCTTGGTCCATTTAGTCTTAACCTAACGTATCCCGTAAAGTTTTGGCCAAAATCACATATATAAACTCCTGGAGCCGTACTATATAACTTCTTGGGTTTAATAATTTTTGTAATTCTTATAGGCGGTATCAACTGGGAAGTCAATTTTGGTCCATTAACAACAAAGGCGTTTTCCCATGACGAGTTGTCGTAATTAGGTTTATCCCATCCAGGTATTTCTAGTCTAGCATCATATTTTTCACCGTAATAGATACCATTTTCTAAAATAGGTCCTTGAGAGACTTTCCAAGTATTATCCGAGCATATAACATCTTTAGTACCATCTTCATATTGAATAAAAAGTTGCAAGATAAGTTTTGGAAAATCATAACCATTTTTTTCGAGGTATCGACCATTTCCTAATACAACTCCGACTGCATTTTTATTTTTTAGAGAATCAGTAATGTCATATGTAGAGTACAAAGCTATTTTGTTATAATCAGTCCAAGCAGGATCTAAGAGTCTATTGCCTATCTTTTTTCCGTTTATTCGAAGTTCATAATGTCCTAATCCACAGACATATATTCTAGCATATTGAACTTTCTTGGAAATTTTAAATTCTTTACGTATATAAACACCATAATATTCTCTTACCATTCCAAGAAAAACATGGTACCCAGATTTATATTGAAAATTCTTTTTTTCCCTCCTGTCTGTGAAAGCCTCTCTAGTTATCCAATTTGCTTTCCAATGAGATTGCTCTAAAAACGCTGTTTCAAATTTAGCTATTTCACTATATTCACTAGCATTATTATTTTGATCCCACCATTTTGCACGCCAATAGTAAATGCTATTGCTCTTTAAATCCTTACCTTTATATAAGATATTAACAGTTTTATCAGATTTGATTTTACCACTATCCCACATATCTCCATTTTCAGATTCAGAATAAATTTTACTAGAAGAGACGATAATTTGAAAAGCAGATTGGTTTTGCCCTCTTTCTTCTTGCTTAAGAACCCACGAAAAACGAGGTAAAGGAATATCAATTCCGATTGGATTAATAAGATATTCACACCTAAGATCAAATGGGGATTTTATCATAATAAATAATTGTTTTTAGTTAATTTATAATTTTAATTTGTTATAAGCATGTTAATTTAACGATTAAATTAGTTAATTTTAGAAAGGTTTTAAAAATAATAATCAAAATTATAATATAACGTACCAATGTATTTTCATAATAAATAGCGAGATCATATGTTGATCGAGAAGAATTCAAAAAATTATAACGATATTAATCAGATCCTTTCTGAAAACATTGAAGATCTAATTTTCATACTTAACAAGAAATTTAAATTGATTTATATAAATGAAAAAATATTTATAAAAAAATTGGGGTATTCCAATAAAGATTTAATCAATAATATTTTCCTAGATTTTATTCCTCCTGAAGATAGTAAACGAACTGTTAGCTTTTTAAAAAAAATCTTTAAGAAAGATAAAGCGATTGGAGAATTAAGAATTAGAAATAAAGACGGAATTTATA
>JAUWBH010000048.1 GCA_030605085.1 Promethearchaeota archaeon
GGGGCTAATTTTTGCAAGCTTTCAAGAGACTTTTCTGCAGAATACTCTTGATAAAAACCTAAAATGGCATTTAATATTAATATTGAGAATATTACTATAGCATCTGTATATTCTGAAGACCAAGCTCCAGCTCCAGGTTTGTTTGATTCCCAAGCACCAATAATTATTGATATAATAACCGCAAAAATTAATAAATAGATAAGAAAATCTTTAAATTGTCCAATAAAGATCTGCCAAGCTGTTTTTCCTTTCTCTTTAATTAATTCATTTCTCCCATATTTTTCAAGTCTAGTTTCTACTTCTTCGGTTTTTAAACCGTTTTCTATTGATGTATTTAATTTTTTTGTAACATCTTCTACACTTATCGCATGTGCGTTAATTTCTTCCATTGTAATTCATTTAATTTTTTGATATATGAAATATTTTTAGTTATATTTTTAAAAAAAAAGTAGTAGTAATTCTTTTTTTATTTATTGTTTTTCGTAATATAGCATAAAAAAATAATGTTAGCTTTAGAAATCCTTTATCTTTAATTAATTCGTTCTTACCATACTTTTCAAGCCTTTTTGTTACTTCTTCGCGTGTCAGTCCTTTTTCTATTGATGTTTTTAATTTTTTTTCTACTTCTCCAACAACAATTGCATGTGCATTAATTTCTTCCATTGTTATTCATCTAATTTTTTGATATAAGAAATATTTTTAGTTATATCTTTAAAAAAAAAGTAGTAGTAATTCTTTTTTTATTTATTGTTTTTAGTAATATAGCATAAAAAAATAATGTTAGCTTTAGAAATCGCAAAGTATTTAAATTAAATACCTAAAAAAAAAAATAAGTTCTTTATTAAACTAAGAAATGTCTAAACATTTTAGTGAATAATTATATTTTTAATATAAAGATTAAATCATAAAATATAATGCAGGTGATTTTTGTTTAAAATAGCATTTTCTAATAATGCATTAGAATTAATTTACGAAAAAAACAAGAAAGTCGCTGTCAACGATTTAGATAAACTTGTAGTGGCTATTTTTTACTATTCAGGAGGTTCTTGAACTTTAAGTTTTTGTGGAAATGTTTTAGAATTAGTTGAAAAGCAGAAAATTCATGATGACTCAGAATTCATCCAATGGACCGAATTTGAAGAAATTTCCTCGGATAATCCTAATGTGGAAGTGTACATTGAGAAAGAACTACTTCCCGAATTAAATCAAAAGAATCTAATATTAATTGATGCGGTGATTGGAAATGGAGAAGACGGTGAAATGTTTGGATTGTTGTTCATGAAAAAAGAAAAAGATGTATATGGTTAAAAATATGAGCTGCTCTTAAAAATTTTAGAAGAATAGCGATTTACGGTGGCATCCGGTTCATATACAGAAATTTATTCTTATTATATATTTTTATTACCACCCGATTTTAGATAAAATTATAGAACAAATACAATATTATTAAGTTAAGCTAGATATCAATTTTGTTTCTTAAATGTAAATAAAAAGAGAAACATAGTAAAAAAATCCTATTTTCCGTTTAATTGTTTTTTCAAGAGTTTAATGATCTTGTCTTTCTCTTCTATTGTCTTGTCTTTCTCTTCTATTGTCTTGTCTTTCTCTTCTATTGTCTTGTCTTTCTCTTCTAACTTTCGCTCAAGCTTGATTTCCTTAATCATATTGCCGACTGCATATAATTCTTCATCATCCATATCAATACCGCTTTTTTGGGCTACTTCCTTGGTAAATTCCATCTCCTCCTTTCTTATTTCTTTTAACAGAGTTTTTAAATTTTGGTGTTCAATCTCTTTCGGAAATATGATAATTATTAAGTAATATATGCAACCTCGGATTTTAATAATTTTGGTTTTTTCTTTCTTGATTCTTCGGCGAAAGTATGCGAAATAGAGAAAATCATTGCGTGTGAAAATGTCCTTCGCATTTCTTAAAACATCGGGCAACGAGGTTAATGCGCTTGAACGGAATTAGAATTCTAATACCTTAGAATGAAGGCTCAAGTCATCGTGCTTCGAACCCTTTACTCGTTTTCTATGATCCAATTCACCTGTCCCGTCAAGATATTCCTTGTTCACAAAGTTGACGAGCAAATCGTGATGGGTGACTCGAGCATTAGTACCCGTTTTTTCAATTTGATAAACAAAATCGGTAATTTTTTTTGACCAAAAGGCGATGAATCTAAAATTTTTACATTCCTTCGAGTGAAACGGACAGGAAGGAGCAACGGGTTTAGAACTACTCATGATATATAATAGGAGATTAAGGTTAAAAAAGATTTCAAAAAAAGGATGGGCAACATGATTTGAATTCTTGACTAGCCTATCTTAATAATATTGAACAAATATAATTTAACTTTTACATTACCAATTTTTTTATATTTAGTTAGGTTACCGAATCGGCGTGTTTTTGATGATTCAATTAATACTTAAAAAAATAAAAAAAAAGTTTATAAGTGTATTAGGTATAAAAATAATTAACCTAATTTATCTAAAAACCGTATTTATCTGAAAATCTAATTTACCTAAAAACTTAAATGATCTAAAAAAATGATCTAAAAAAATAAAATTTGTGAAAAATACTATGAGGATTCCACAGTTATTTAAATTAATTGTACGACTTTTTCTGCTTAGTTTAACTATATCGCTATCTTTTGTTTCATTCTTAGGTGGTTTAAGCGCTTACGAGATATTAACTAATGAAGAGAATATAGAAATTGATACTGACGATATAGAAACTAATATAGAAGAGTTAATGGAACTTGGTCGAGATATAATTGAGGATGATTTCAACGGAACTTCTTTTGAATTTAACTCAACTAATTATGGTGATTGGTTTGATGAACTTGTTGATTTATTAAATTCAGATGATCTTGAAGATTACGATGTAGATGAGTTTTTCTTCGAGTTAAAGTTTAAAATTACTAACGCAGGTTATTTTGACTTAGAAGACCTTTATACACGGGTCAAAGTGTATATGGTTTATGAAGATGATGATACTGGAGACGAAGAAAGCGTGAAAATTCTTGACGAAGATAAAAATTTTCCAACTATCTATAAAGGAGAGTCATACAAAGGCAAATACAAAGTAGATTACAAAGATTTAATTGAAAAAAATTTTCCAGATGGAGATGAAATCGATTTTGACGAAAACATAAAATTTACAGCAGATATTTTTGTGTCTGGAAAGTATTCTTTAAAATTAATTGAATTCGAAGTAAATTTATACGATGTGGAAGTGTTCGATGAAGATATGGAATATATAGAAGATTTAGAGGTGAACTAATGAGTTCAGCAAGAGATAAGATTGGCGGACTAGTAAAAAAAACCGCAATAAAAAATGTTCTACGCGGTATTGTTTTCGGAGGGCTCTATGTTGTAATTACTATAATTATCCCTTTCATAACTTTTACATGGATTCAATATATTACTATTTGCGGAATTGAAATTGGTTATACTCGAGAGAGATACGAGCAGATAATTTATTGGGTTGCCGCGTACGGGTTAATAATTAGTGGTTGTGCTTTCTTTGCGTATTCTTCTCCAAAACAATCGATCAGACGAGGCGTATTTTCGTTAGTTCAAATACTTTTAAATTGTTTATATATTTGGAGCTATAAATTTTCAGGAGCGACAGAGGCGAGTTTTACGTTGGTTGGTTGGGGCGACTTGTCTGTAAATGTTACACAAATGATACTTATGTACCTAGGAATATATTTTTTACTTATCATATTAAAAATATACGACCTTTCTGATTTTGTAATTAATAGAGAGAAAATAAGACTTGAAAGGAGGAAGTTTTAAAAAATGATACAACAACATAATCCATATTTTCAAGTAATAGCAGATATAATTTCTTCTCTCATTGGAGTTTTTCAACCTATCATTAGCCCAATTGGAAATTTCATGATTGCGGGGATCGAAGTAATATTACCATTTTTTCCATACGGAGCCCTATGGGTTTACGCTGTGATATTTGGTGTTTTAGTTATTTCTGGCATTGTCATTAATTGGATATGGTCAGGAGATCAACCCATTGGATATAAACCTGCTATCTTTACCAAATTAAAGGAAAAAACTACTGAGCTTAAAGAAAAAACTGTTGGTCGTTTAAAAAAGGGAGAAGACAAACCAGAAGAAGAGGCAGAGGAAGTTACAGAAACAGCAGAGGATATTACGGAAGAAGACTAATAAGAAATTTAAAAAAAAATTTAATTAATCTTTTTATTTTATTTTATATTTTACTTCTTTATTTTTAAGAGTAAAGCACCCATAATCTTTTTCCTTAAATTTTTTAATATTTGTCATCATTATTTAAAGCTTCACCTATTTCTCTTGCTGTGCTCTCAATGTCTTCCAAATCGGTTGACTTCATCGAGATGTCGGTCTCCTTTAGAAGAACAATGTAAAAGTAATAAGTTTTCACATATTATTTTTAGTTCTACAACATTAATTTAATACACGATTTTGCTTAATATAAAGATTAATAAAATCGTCAACGGCTTCTTGTGAGTCTCCAAAAATCTTTAGGAGTTTTCCATCATCATTCTCCACAATCTCAGCTCTAAAACCGTAACATTTAGCCCAATATTCTAAACTTTGCGCTCTTTTTTCGTCGTTTATAAAATACTTGCCTGAGAAATTGCCTTTAGATATCTGTCGTAGTAAATGTGCTGGAATATTAACAATCTCGCTATTGTGTCTCTGACACCTACATCTTGCCATTGAACTAATCTCAGTAGGCTTCTCAGCAAGTCTAACTTCCAGACCTTTATTTCCTTTTTAGCTTTACTTTTCCCGTCTTTTTATTTTTGTAAAACTTGTCTAAATAAGGTTCTACCGATTCGTAGGTCCAAATATCGTGTAAAATGTCGTTGCACTCCTTTGTTATTTCTGGAACCGTCATTTTAACCCATTTTTGGCTGCTCATTTTACCACTCCTTTGTTTTTGTTTGTCTTATTTAAAACTTTAATTATCTTAATTAGTATTTCGTAGGGATATATATAAAGAAAAATTTTTTAAAATTGATGAGTTAACAGACCAAAAGATAAGTAATTGCCTTATCTTTTAATCTTATATTTTTACAAAAATTTAAATAAAAAATTAACGAGTAAACAAATTAACGAGTCGTTTGGCGTATATGAAAAATTAACGAGTAAACAAATTAACGAGTCGTTTGGCGTATATGTTTGTCCAAAACTTAATTTTAATTTTACTTCCTTATTTTTAAGAGTAATTCGGCTAATTTCTTTCCTAAATTTTTAGCAATTAATTGGATATGATCAGGAGATCAGCCAATAGGCTATAGACCAGCTGTCTTTTCTAAATTAAAGGAAAAAACTACTGGACTTTTAAAAAGGGAAGAAAAATTAATTCCAAAAACAACAATGGAAGAACCAGAGGAAATTATAGAAGAAGACTAATAAGAAATTAAAAAATTTTTTAATTAAACTTTTTATTTTATATTTTACTACTTTATTTTTAAGAGTAATTCGACTACTCTTTTTCCCAAATCTTTAGCAATTAACCCTGCTAATTCATCGAGCTCCCCTTTTCCAATAAATTCTTTCAGATTATATTTCTGTAAACTAGTGATAGGTATGTTTCCTTCAATAATGGGATTACCCAAAGCATTTCCTACCACAATCATCCCTTGAATTAATGCAAAATTTATTAGATCAGAGATTACACCTTCTCCTCCATTTCTTAAACCTGTTGCTGCTAATGGGGCGAAAATGACATCTTTTAATAAATAATTTTTCATTTTCCACGGTCTTGAGCGATCAATAAACACTTTTATTTGAGAACTTACAGAATCAAAATAGGAAGGTGAACTCAACAAGAGAGCAGACGACCCTAGAATCAAATCCTCAAGCTTTTTGGTATCATCATCTTCTGCAAGAGGGCAATCGTTAGGTGGCCTTAAGCATTGATCACACCCTGTACAAGGTGTTAATTTATAATCAGAAATCTGAATCTTCACAACCTGAAACTCTTCACTCACGGATTTTATTCCTTCTATTGCTTGATCAATTAAAAAGTTACAACTACGATTTTTTCTAGGAGAGCCAACAATTAAGGTTATTTTAGAACTCATGAAGAATAATAGCGGTGTAATTTTTTAAAAATTTACTATATTTTTATAATTGGCACTATAACTATTAAAAAAACTAATTTTATAGCTCATGATGAGATCTAATTTATTATTCAATTTAATTTAAATTGATTTTTTATAAATTTTAATTATTTCAAAACAAATAGATTAAATAAATCAACAAGTTATAACGCTCTATAAAATTCGGATCTCAGCATCTCTTTATGCGTTAGACCGTAATTAAGAATCCCTATAATTTTATCTTTATCTCGGTCTAATATCCCTTTTATAGGTAAATAGTTAGACGCATGATTGCTCCTAAAGACGCAATTCGCGCTTTTATTTTCAAACTTTATATTCTTAATGAAATTTTTTAATTCTTGTAAGATTTCGATGGCGTTCATTTCTTGAAATCCACCTTGCATTTTGCTTTTAAAGATTGCTGTTCCTGGTGGCACCATTAACGTAAAAAAGGCAATATACCAAATTCGGTCATCATCAGGACAAATTTTATTAACCAAATCCGCTGATTCAATGGCATGTTTTTCAGAAAGTTTTGGATTATTTGTCCCTCCTAAACCATTAATAAGCGTTGCTGATAATGTAATCTCTGCTTTAAATAGCTTTTTTGAAGCTTCAATAAAATCTTTTTTTGTGGCGTGCTTATTCACTTGCTTCAATAATTCGTCATATCCGGATTCAAATCCAACATATGCCATTTTAAGCCCCGCTTTAGACAACTCAGATAAATGTTCGCCAGTTTTTTTTAGGATATCTTTAGCATGCGCATATACTGCTATTCTCTCTAAGTTTGGAAAAAGTTTATTTGCGTATCGAGCCAGTTCTAGCAATTTATCTGAAGGTGTTACCATTGCGTTGCCGTCTAAAAAGAATATTCTTTCAATATTTGGACCATATATCTTTCTGGCGATATCTAAATCCTTTTTAACGTCATTAACTTCTCTAACCTCAAATTTTTTTCTCAAATTAGAGACACAAAATTCACACTTGAAGGTGCATCCTATTGTTAATTGAATTAATAACGAGTAAGCTTCGCTAGGAGGCCTAAAGACGGGTTCACAGTAATATATTCTTTCTTGCTTTGGCATATCAATTTAGAGTAAATAAATTTTCTTTTAACTAAAGTATAGTAATTGTATTCTTAATCTTTGTCTGCATCTGCGTCCTTAGGTTTTTTCTTACACGAATTAAGATGACGCCCTAAACGAACAAAGCTCTTTCCACAATATGGACACACTTGAGTGACTTTTTCCTCTGCTTTTTTATCTGGAGTTGCTTCTGGGGGTTTTGTTGTAGTCGGTTTTCGTTTCTTTTGTTTCTTTCTACCTTTTGTGGCCAAAATATCCTCTATACTTGCGTCGTCTGGTGCAAACTCGCAGTTGCGAATATGTGAGGCGAGGTCATCGTATAACTCTCCGCAAAAGGGACATTCTACTTCTGCAAAATCTTCTCCCTCTTCTAAATCACCTTTTCCTACTTTTCTTTTCTTAAATTTTAAGGGAATTTCTTCCTCATCCTCTTCAAATTCGTCAATAGATAAATCTAATTCTTCATCTTTTTCGATTTCTTCTATTTCATAATCTGCTGATTCTAACTTTTTCTCTTTAATTTTTTTTTCTGCAATTTTTTTACTTTCTTCGTAAACCTCGGATATTTTTACACTAGCGTCTGGGGTATATATTGTACAAACTTGACATACATAGGCTTTTGTCCCAAGTACTAAATCTCTTGTGGGGCAGAAGCATAAAGGTTGAAGGCTATTAGATATATCTCCAAAAGGTTCGAGATGTTTGCAAGCACTCTTTCGAGAATATTTAACTTTTTGCTTTCTTCTAGGAATTTTTAATCACGCTCAAAAAAAGTATGTAATATAGTTTTACTTAAAATTTAATTTTTACGATTTTATCTTTTTAGGTTAAAAATTCAACCTTATAGAATTGAGGTCTTTTTTAATTTTTTCCCTTTCCTCTGGATTTTCGATGTTTGGGATTAGTTCTTCAACGATATCTTTTAATTCTAAAATTTTTTGAGAAAGAATTTCAGGTTTTGCCCATATCCTTAGAGGATGACCTCTTATCATTGCATCATTAAGGCTTTTAATAGCTTGTTCGTAAAAAAGACAAACATTATATGGTTGATTTAAACGTGTTTGATAAATTGATCCAATTTTGTAATAACAATTTCCTGCTCCAGCAAAATCCCCTGCTTTTTCGTAATCTATAGAAGCTTTTTGTATTAATTTTAAAGCATATTCTAGAAATTCATTACCTTCTTTTTTTAAAGTGAGATATCCGATTAAATAATTTCCCTCTGCTCTATAAAATAAATTTTTTTGGTCTTCGGCTAAAGTATATAACTCCTCAGCAAACTCTTCGGCTAAAATTAGGTGATTAGAGGAAATACAGTGTTCAGATAAATTCTTTAATAGTTCAAGGACTCTTTCATAATTATTAAGCTCTTTAAATTTTTCAATTCCCCTTCGATATTTCTCAACTCCCATAACTGCATCTTTAACTTTAAAAGCTTGGTTTCCTTCAAAAATTAATTGTTCTGCAATTTCTTTTAACTGTGTTTCTTGTTCCTTTTTCTTCAATTCTGTTTCATCGTAAAAGAAATCGTCTATATCAAATATCATTTCCTCAGATAAGGGTATTTCTACTAAATTTCCCTTATTTAGAGTAGGGTCATCTTTTGGCTTATCTGCCTTAGATTCGTCTGTCTGGGAAGAATCACGTTCGTAATACTCACCATACGATGATTGTAACGGTTTTCCAGCTGACACTAAAGCAGAAAGTTCTGATAAGACATTTGCAAAAAAGAATTTATTTAGTCCATTGACTACATAGTCTCCTCTGTAATAATTATTAATAAACTCGGGATCCTCTTGATCCATAGTTATATCTGTCATTCGGTAGATCTCAAATCCAGTTTCATACTTAGTAATTGTATGTTCCGTATTTTCTACTTTTTCTTGCTTTTTTTTTCCTAAAAGAGTGTGATCAAAAACTAAACCTACAGCATCGTTAAATCTTCCTTGAAATCCTATTTGATTTATGAGATCAATATCGGAAAAAAATAGTCCTAATCCAGGATGAGAATGAAACCATCCCACAATAAAATAACCTTTTCCTTCTTCATCTAACTTATCTTGAATTTCGGATTCAAAGATATAATGTTTTTCGTCTAATTGTACATCAGTATCATAACCAACTGTTAATGCTTCTGCTCTTTCGACATATACAAAATCGTTATCAGAATATCCAATTAATATTCCATAAATTTCTTTCCATTCTTTTGGAGGGATCGCTTGATTTGCGAACCGACTTGCATATAAAATTATTGTTTTATACGCTTCTGCACTAAGAATAACCGGTTTACTAATTTTTTTTTTTAATTTTTCTTTTTTATGTTCCTCTTGTTCGAGCTCTAATTCCTTTTTCGTTTGTTTGCCATTATTAGATTTTTTGAGTTCTTCTGACATTTTATTTGTTTTACAAATAAATCGTTGTTCTTTAAAATAATATTACTCTATTCTTAAATAAAATTATGTATTAAAAAGCATCTTGATAATTCTTGATAAGAAGTTGGATTGACACTGAAAAAAATACGCTTTATACATCTATTTTCTTAATTTTTCTTTTTTCGCTTTTTTTGCTAAATTGAGTATCGTTTGAGTAAATTCTAAATTTGGAATGATATTCAGAGCGTTTTCTAATGCATTTATAGCTTGATCATACTGTTCTTTATTGTAATATGCTGAGCCGAGATTTGTCCAAGCTGCTTCATCTTTGGGATTAATAATTAAAGCTTTTTCACTCGCCTTAATAGTTTTTTCAAAGTCATTTTTTTCTAAATATGCGTAACTTAATTCAGTCCAAGCGTCAGATAAATCGAGATTAATGTCTAGGGCTCTCTTCAGAGCGCTAATAGCGGCATCGTATTTACCTTTCTCGTTATAGAGATATCCGAGGTTATGCCAATTAAGAGCTTCTTTTGGGTTGATATCTAAGGCGTGTTCATAAGTTTCTATCGCTTTATTTTGTTCGTTGTTATTATAATATGCTTGAGCAAGATTGATCCAAATATTTAAATTTTCAGGGTCAGTTTCTAAAGCCTTTTTTAACGCATCTATCTTTTTTTCCATTATACTAAAGTAAAATTAATAAAATTCTTAGATTATACCTTTTCTTTTAAATTGACGAATTTCTTCGTCAGAGTAATTAAGTGATTTTAAAATCTCCTTAGTGTCCTGCCCTACTTTCGGCGCTAAACTTCGGATAATCAATGGAGTTCTTGACATTTTGATTGGTGAGGAAACATTTTGAACTTCCCCAAATTTAGGATGCTTTAATTTCACCACCATATTACGCGCTTTAATTTGAGGATCTTCGCATGCTTCCTCAAATAATTTTACTGGCATGACACATGCATCCAAATTAATAAAAATTTTCATCCATTCTTCTTGAGTTTTCTTCAAAAATTCTTTTTGCATTTCTTGATAAACAAATTCCTTATCTTCGCCAACTGGATTTCCTTTAAGTTTTAAATCTTCGCGGCCAATACCGTTAAATACTTCACTACGAAATTTTAATTCAATGGCCCCCACAGATAAAAATTTATTATCCTTTGTTTTAAAAACCGAATAAAGTGGAAGTTCCCCATGCAACGGATTGACTGGTTTTGTCTTTCCATCATTTAAATATTTAGAGAAGTGAAATGCAGCGGCCATGGGCATAAAAGAAAAAACACAATCTGTCATTGCGATATCTAGATATTGCCCCATTCTTTCAGGATTTTTTTCTCTTTCCATGAGTGCTCCAAGTATTCCTATAGTTGTAACTAATCCGCCTCCAATATCTGCTGCTTGAAGGCCCGGCACTATTGGTTTTCTTTCTTGATTTTCCTGTCCAAAAATAGATCTCTCTTTATTTAAGTCTAAAATTCCACAAATACCAATATAATTCAAATCATGCCCTGCTATTTGTTCATAAGGGCCATACTGACCATAGCCTGTTAAAGAACAACATATAATCGACGGATTTATTGAAGAGAGAGTATCGTAATCGATCTTTAATTTATTCGTAACTTTTGGACGAAAAGTATCTAAAACGACGTCTGCTTCTTTTACTAATTCGTAGAATATTTCTCTTGCTTCATCTTTTTTCAGATTAAGAGTGATTGATTTTTTATTTCTCATAATGATAGAATTAAACGCACTCTCTCGATATCGTCCTTTTTGAAAAAACGGAGGTAGATTTGCGTAAGGATATTTCGGATCTTCAACTCGAATAACATTTGCTCCTAAATCTGCTAATATCATAGTACAATAAGGACCAGGCAACATTCTTGTTAGGTCCAATACAGTAATATCGTAATAATCTAAAGGTAAAGCCATAATAATATAAAATCTTGATATTTCAAAAAAGTTATTATAAATAAGAAAAAAAAGATTATAATTTTAAAGTTCAATAATTTCAGCTTCCATCTTTTCAGTGTCTATTATCGCAAAGGTCGCTTTTCCCGTAAGATAACCGCAACATTCTCCAGGATTAATTACTAGCACACCATTATCGTACTTTTTATTTACTATATTATGAGTATGTCCCGTTAATATTATATTAAATACACCAGATCTAGCAAGTGCGTCAATTGTGTCTTTATGGGGCATGTGAGCTGCGAAAATCTTTTTTTTATCTAATTTTTTAATTAATTCTAAACTGGGTTCGACAAATTCGCAGATTTGCCCCAATACTTTCTTTAAATACAATTTTTCACCATCATTATTTCCGAATACTCCAAAAAAATTCTCTTTAATATTCTCGCTCAAGCCATCGAACCATCTTCGGACAAAAGGAGCAACATAATCACCACAATGAATTAAAGCATCGACTTTTCTTTCATTCATTATCGAAACAGCTTTCAATATTTTTTCTTTGTTGTCGTGGGTATCAGAAATAACAGCTAATTTCATTTTTTTCACACTAATTTTAATTTAGATTGAAAAAATTAAGTTATAATTTAAGATAGATAATTATATAATTCTAAATTTCTATGAGTTAAAAAAGTTCGACCTATCAAATTTAAAATAAATCTTCCATTTTGAACAAAAAAAAGATAAATTACTAATGAATTACTATTATTAAAAGAAAACAATTCAAATTAAGCTAATTTAAAAATGATTGAAGAATTTCTTAAATCTGAAAGAAAATTTATTAATAAAGAGTTAATATCGTATTTTGATAATCTATATGCGACCGAGACTGAAATTTTCTTTGCTGATTTTTATAAGCAACTTAAAGAATTTATTATGCCTAAAAAAGTGATCGCAAAAAGGATTCATCCGATATTATTGATTGCTGCCTTCAGTGGCATCGGAAATCCAATGTATTTGGAAGATCAAATTGATGAAGTCAGGAAAGTATCTATAGCAGTTGAGTTATTACATAGCGGACATTTAATCCACGACGATGTAATTGATGATGACGATTCTAGGAGAGGGAACCCTTCTTTTCATATTCGATTGAGAAATGAATTGAGTCAATTATACAAATCTATGAACTTATCTGACAAAAATGAGTTATTAGAATTATATGGTAGAAATATGGGTCTTTTAGGTGGAACTTTTGGATATATTTTAGGATTAAATGTAATAAAATCTGCTAAATTTTCTGAAAATTCAAAATTACTAGCAATTAACGAATATACGGAAGCTTTAGATTCAATGATGAAAGGTCAAATAATTGAAGAATACATGGAATATAATAATATTACTATGTCATTAGAACAATATTTAAATATTGCTGAGATGCTTAGAGCGCGTCTCTTAGAAAAATCAACAAAAATCGGGGCCATATTAGCACGAGGTAATATTCATTATCAAATTAAGCCATTAAGCGAAGCTATGCTACTAATAGGTCAAGCATATTCAATAAGAGATGATATATTGGATGTAATCAATGATATTAAAGGTAAGAAAAAAAAGTTTGTGTATATTTTAGCAGTCCAAAATACTGACGAAGAACAGAGTCGAATTTTAAACATCATTTACCAGAAACCAGAACTGACGAAAGATGATGTTGAGGAGGTTAAAACTATTTTTGATGAAACCAATGCTCTTGTAGTTGCCGAGCAGTTTTCTAAGAGTTTAGTTGAAGAGGCAAAACGATTTCTAAAAGACATCTATCCAGATTTGAATAAAGAACAAAAGGTTTTCTTCAACGAATTTTCTGAATTCATCTACCTTAGAGATTTTTAAAGGGAATTAATTAAAATTTAAAAAATTAGATTACAAATGTATTAATTTTTCGCTTTTTTAACATTAAATTAGTTAATTCCTTAAAGACTTTTAAAACTTTATAGTTTTCCAATGCTGAAGTTCTGAAAAAATCATCTAACTGTTTTTCTTTTATAAATTTATCTATTAAGTTCAGATCGACTATTTCTGCCTTAGGTGTTTTTTCAAGTAAATCACATTTACTAGCGACTAAAATTTTTGGAATATTTATGTCTATATTTTCAATTAATATTTTATACCAAAACTCTAATTGCTGGAAGGATAAAAAATTTACGGAGTCAAATACTAATAAAGCGCCACTTGCTCCTTCCAAAAATCTTGGAATTAAAGGTTTAAATCGTTCCTGCCCTCCAAAATCAAATATAAAATTTGACACATATTTCTTTTCAGCACCATTTTTGATCGCTAAATAATTAGAATGAAAGTTTATTCCTATTGTCTTTTTTGTGTCCGTATTAAACGAGTTAAAGCAATATCGATTAAATAAACATGTTTTACCGACTCCTCCTGCGCCTATTATTACAATCTTAAAAGAATAACTTACATCATTAGCAGGAACTCTCATTATAGCTCTGTTTTCTGTTTATTAATTTTGAAAAAATTAATAAGATAAATGGTTCTTACCTAAAAAAAATAATCAAAATTCTATTACTTTCGAAAGATTTAAATGATAAAATCTAAATTTTTATAATTTTTATTTTAAATAAGAATTTTGCTATTAATTTATTTAACATACGAAATAATTAAATAGTTGATTTTAAATGTTAAAAAAACTTCCTCCTGAACATATAGTTATAAGGCCGCCAGTTGAAGCTTATAGTGTATTAATTGCTGTAACGGGTGGATGTAATTGGAATAAATGCAAATTTTGTGGAACTTATAAAGGAGTTTACGGTGGAGGCCAAGATTATGCGATACGACTTTTAGAAGATGTATTAAAAGATATTGATCGCTTCGCAGACCACAATTATCACGGTTTTCCTGTTTTTTTAGCTGGGGGTAATCCTACTTCTGCTCCAACAGAATATCTTGTTGAAATTATTAAATATGTTAGATTAAGGTTAATAGATGTTCCAAGGATTAGTTGCTATGCTAAAGCTTTGGATATTCTTAGAAAGACAGATGAGGAATTAAAAGAATTATCAGAAGCGGGCTTAGACATTGTTTACATGGGATTAGAGAGTGGAAGTAGCAAAATTTTAAGAATAATGAAAAAAGGAACAAATGCTGATAGTTTTATTAATGCAGGAAGGAAAGTTTTAAATTCTGGCATAAAAATTAGCCTTTATATTATTCTTGGATTAGGAAGCTATAAATATTCTGAAGAACACGTTAAAAAAACAGCCAGAGTCTTAACTGAAATAAATCCCACTATATTTCGATTTCGAACTTTAAATATCTTGCCAAACACACCCCTTTGGAAAGAATGGAAATCTGGAGAATTTGAATTGTTAAAACCAATAGATTGCATAAAAGAAGAAAGGGAGATCATAGCAAATTTAGGTCCAAATGTAACCTCTCAAGTATTTAACGACCATGTATCAAATTATTATACTATTGATTCAGCAAATATAAAGGAGGATAGAGAATCATTTATTATAACATTAGATTCTCTTATTAACGATCCAAGAATCCAAAAGTTACCCAGAAAAAACTTAACTCGTATGTAAATATACGAACTTTTTTCAGAACAAATGAGATGAGATTAAAAATGAGCTATACTTATGCTGTTATTGGAGCTGGAAGGCAAGGAACTGCTGCCGCTTATGATATGATCAAATTCGGAGATTGTGAAAAAGTCAAAATCGCTGATCTATCTTTAGAAAATGCTAAAAAAGCATCAGAAAGAGTAAATACTCTTTTAAACGTAAATATTGCTGAGCCTAAAAAATTAAATGTGCGAGATCATGAGTTATTAGTAGATTTCTTGACTGGTGTTGATGCGTTTCTAAGTGCTGTCCCTTATTATTTTAATTTTGATATTTCTAAAGCAGCTGTTCAAGCAAAAGCAAGTATGTGCGACCTTGGGGGCAACACAGATTTAGTTAAAGAGCAATTAAAACTCGATCCTCAAGCGAAGGAAGCGGAAATAAGTATCGTGCCTGACTGTGGTCAGGTTCCTGGCATGGGCACCTCATTATGCGTATATGCGATGAGTTTGTTGGATAAACCAAGAGATATTTATATGTGGGATGGTGGACTTCCCCAAAATCCAAACCCACCCTTCAATTATCTTCTTACATTTAATATTGAAGGATTGACTAACGAATACGCTGAGCCCACTTACTTTATCAGAGATGGAGTGCTTGTTGAGATACAACCTTTAGAAGAATTGGAAGAAATTGATTTTCCAGAACCTATTGGGCGTTTGGAAGCCTTTACTACGGGTGGTGGTACTTCAACAGCGCCTTGGACATTCGAAGGAAAGCTTAACACATATCAAAATTTGACAGTGCGATATCTTGGTCATTTCTCTCAATTAAGAGCTTTTTGGGACTTAGGTCTGTTTGATTTAAACCCTATTAAAGTCAATGGCCAAGATGTTATCCCTCGAAATGTTTTGCATTCTCTTTTTGAACCTAAGGTGGTCAATCCCAGGGAGAAAGATCTAGTTGTTATAAAAGTAAAATGTGTTGGAAAAAAAGATGGAAAAAAATCAGAGGTAGTTTTGGATTTAATTGATTACTACGATGAGAGTACTGGCTTCACAGCTATGGAAAGGACTACAGGTTGGGACGCTTCAATAGTGGCAATTATGATGGCTCAAGGAAAGATTAAGAGGGGTGCGATTCCAGTAGAATTAGCTGTACCCGGAGATTATTTCGTTGCTGAATTAGAACGACGGGGAATAACTCTAACAGTAAAAATAAACGAGTTATAGTTAAAATCCTCTCTGCCAGAACCAAAAGAGCATTTTTCCCATTAATGGCGTTTCCATACCAGCAAACATATGATTTCCTTTTTCAAAAACAATGTAATTTTCAGGTTTTAAGTTAAGAAATTTTTTATTTATCTCAAAATTTTCGTAATTTATCATTTCGTCATCCTTACAATGTGCTAACATAACTCGATAATCGTTATCAACATCCCAATAGACTGGATGTTCGAAAAATCCCTTTTTTTTATTGAAAGAATTTAAGATTGGAGAGACTATTCTATTTTGCAAATCTGTAGGCTCAAGATTTATACCTAATAATTCATATCCTGCCTTTATTAACCTTTCCCTACTCCAAATTCCAAATTTTAACTTTCTAGTAGCGGTCATTTGAAGGTCTGCCCATGTGGCAGCTGCCATTACAAATTTTACCCGTTGATCTAAATAACCTTCATTTAACACAATACCGCCCCCTTGAGATATTCCCCAAGCGATTATTTCTTCTGAATTCACATCTCCAATGTCTTTAGCACGCTTTTCAATGTAATCTACGACCTTATTAAAATCTTTAATGATGTATCCCATCTCCCATTTATTCCCAAACCTTGCTTCATTATGCCCTCTTGAATCGTAAAATAAAACCACTAAACCAATGAAAGATAATGGAATGCCAAAAGAGTAGTAATCTTGTCTAATACCATTCAAGCCATGGCACATAACTAGCACGGGTGCATTCTTTTTAGGTGTTGTAGGACTTCTTACGAGTTCACCAGGTAAGTAATAACCTCCTCCGATTGGAATTTTAATTTCTTCAAAAGATACTTGATCCGAGTAAACATCAAAGTATCGTCGACCCATTTTATAATCAATTCTCCTAAAAGACCAAATAATCGCCATGAGGGACATTGAGAAAAATGTAACACCCAAAATAAAGCTCGGAAGCCACGCGATTCCACATAATTCCCAACCGAGATCTAATTTTAATGGTAATAATTGGAGCCAGTATGGTAGCCAAAAAAAGAATTGAGGCACAGTAAAAAAAAGAACATGTTTAATTAGTAAATCTCTAAGATATTTGCTGTGCCAATTTATACTTTCCCAAGATACTCCATCCAAAAATTTTTGCGCGCCGCCCTTCATCGTCTTTCATAAAAATTTTTTTTTTTCTTATAAAATGGCTTGAGTTTTTGCTTTATTTTAATGCTAAAAAATGCAGCAGCACTATGCTCTACACTTGTCCCCCAATGTCCCCCAAAATTAAAAACTAGAAAATCTCCCTGTTTTAACCCTAAATTCTTTCGATTTTTTTCAAAATCTTCAAGAAGTACGATTTTATCGTCCTTACAATGGACTAAATAAACTTTATTTGAATTTTTCCACTTTTTAATTTTGTTATCATCTATTAAATACATTGAATTTCCACAAATAGCTTTAACATCGTCATCTGGCAACCCTTCGAGAAGAACAACTTCGGCTCCGAGATCCGTTCCAAAATATATAAGTTTGTCTCCATCGACTCTCTCATCTTGACAAAATTTTTTTTTAATTATTGAAAAAATCTTTCGATATTTCTCGATATATTTTTCTCTTTTTAACTTTTTATTATATGATTCAATACATAAAGTAGGATATCCTTGTAAAGCAAAATGAGCTCCCCAATGCTCAAAAAAGGGATATCTTTTATCTTGTCTTGGAAATATTATAACTCCTGGCATTTTATTATAGTCTAAGAAATCTCTAGATGTATATAAATAGCACCTAATAACATTTCCTTCTAAATCATTTATTGATATTTTTTCCATTTCTAAATTATCAGTTATAACACGATCCCACCTTTTACGGATTTTATCTATCTTCATCTTAAAATTCATGGTGATAAAATATAGTAATAAAGTTAGAAATGTAATAAACAATACCCAAAATACAATTATCATTACCATTTTACCTTAAACAATTTTTAATATTTAGGACGAAGATCTAAGATCCTTTTTTCTTTTAATTGAGTTTCCATGCCCAAGGACCTCGAGATCTCATCTGGAGTCATTATATTAATCATATTTGGAGAAATTTCCATATTTTCCTTAATGTAATTTGCTAAATTTTCAATAAATTTTTTTTTATTCAGTTTTTTGGATTTTCTTGGACTTACATTAACTATTAATTCATCTATCATTGATTCCCCCCGTTGAAGTATAATTTGCCACTCATCAATTGCCTCGTATTCAGGCATAATCGTATAAAATTGATTTAGATCGATTAGCGTTCCTTTAACCTTGTCAAATTTAACATCTTTCACTTCAGAAACTCTACTAATCATTGATGAGATGATAGGCACTGTTCTTCCACAGTATGGGCATTTTTCGTATCTAATCCCTTCCTCGGCAATGTCACCTGTACGATAATTCATAACTATTGTCCCATGACCACCAAGCGCAGTCCAGACTAATTCTCCTTTCTCCTCAGGACCTACGCGATCTCCTGTCTTAGGATCTATGCAATACCAGAATTCCAAATCAGGATAAGTATGATACCCCGTTAATTCACCATCAACCCCTTTAGGATGCGGACATTCGAAGGGAGCCATACGGGCTTCTGTAAAACCGTAAGCAGCACAAATCTTAGGATCTTGCGCGTTCATTGAATTTAATAATTCTGTTATTCTCTTTCTGAAGGTTAGAGTACATTTATCTCCGCCTGTTATCAATAAACGAATATCCTGTAAAAATTTTTCATATCCGTATGCAGTTTTAAAAGTATGATACATATAACCAGGAACTCCAACGAATACCGTTCCTTTCATCGCCATTGTTATATCTACGATTTTTTGAGTCCCAAGAATTTTACCTCCTCCTGTATGAATTGCTGTAAGTCCAACACCTGTAGTAGCATAGTAAACCAGCCAAAAAGCAAGATGAGGAGAATAGGGAAAGGAATTGATGACAACATCTTTTTCATTCATTCCAGTTACTTCGCCTAAGCGTTTTGCTACGGGCATCATTATATTTTCCATGTCCCAGCTTGAAAACCAAAAGGGGGTGCTAAATGCGGTCCTACCCGTCGTTGCGATCATAAATCGTGGTTGATATTCGGGGTCTTCCGTTTTTTGCATAATATAATACGCGGGCATAAATGGGTTCTCGTCCACGGGAGCAATATCTTTTTTGCTCGTTAATGGAAATTTTTTAATAAAATCATCAATAGAATTAATATTTAGCGAATCTATATTATTTTCTTTCATCATCTTTTTATACGCGGGATGGTATTTTGCTACTTCTTGAACCATTATTTTTACTTTTTTATCCTGCAATTTTGCTTGTTCTTCAAAAGACATTGAATCCCAATTATTTAATGCGTGCTGCAATTTCTTTATCACTATTTTAATAATTCTAATTTAATCTAATTCTTCCAAAGTTAATTCTCGTAATCTTTTAGATTTACATTTCTTATTTGCACAACGATTACGCTTTTTTTTTGCACATTTTAAACAAATGATACGGAGACACTCTTGACAAATTAGTAATTTATTATTAATACCAATAGGCTGGTGAGGGCTAAGTAAAAATCCGCATTCATTACACGATTTTGTCATGTTTACATCAATATTATTTTGATTTATTTAAAAATAAAAACTATTAATTTTAGAAAATATCTCAAAATTTTAATATCTTTAATTAATTCATAAAGAAAACATTATTTCAAATATCTTCTTAGTAATAAAATTTTATAAGCAAAAATTTCTTTATAATTAAAATTTAAAAATTTTTAAACAAAATCGGAGAACTTAAAATGACAGATTATTACCGTAAAAAAGCTTGTACAGATAAATATATAACAACCTTTGACGATGTTATCATCCTTCCAGGATTTACTCGCTTCAAACCTACTGAAGTTGATCTCTCTTCGAAGATAGGAAGTTACGAGTTTAATTTACCTATTATGTCTGCGGCAATGGACACCGTAACTGAAACCTCAATGGCGATTAAAATGGCATTATTTGGTGGTTTAGGCGTCCTTCATCGTAATTGTTCATATGAAAAACAATTGGAGATGGTTCGACACGTAAAAAGGGCAAGATCTTTTGTTATTGAAGATGTAGCAACGATAAAACCTGACGAACCAGTGAAAAAAGCCAAACATTTTATGGAAAATTATGGGATTAGTGGGCTTGTGGTCGTTAATGATAGTAATAAAGTGTGTGGTATTTTCACTAAAAGGGATATTCCTTATTCGGAGGAAGCCTGCCAAAAAGGACTAGTTAAAGATTATATGACCAAAGAAGTTATTTCTATTAAACCAAATGTTTCTCGAGAAGAAGCTTTAGAAACTTTATTTAGACATCGGATTGAAAAATTACCGATTATTGAAAACGGGCATTTACAGGGGTTAATTACGATAAAAGATTTAAAACCAGAATTTCCATTAGCTTCAATAGACGAGGAAGGACGATTACTATGTGGTCTAGCCATTAGCCCAAAATATCCGACATCTCAAGAGTCAAAAAATATTCTTAAAGAAATTGATAAATATGTGGATATTTTTTTCATAGATGTAGCTGATTTTTATAAGGAGGATGATATTGAGGGGACCAGGAAATTAATAGATTTTTTAGATGCGGATTTTGTAATCGGTAATATTGGAACATATGAGGCAGCCGAATATATTTTAACACAATGTGATTATTCAGAGAAATTTATTGCATTAAAAGTTGGAATGGGTTCAGGTTCAATATGTACCACTTCTATTCAAACAGGTGTAGGGGCTCCTACATTTTTTGCAACTGCACAAGTAGCCGATGCTATAGCGGATTATAATCCAAAAATTAATTTAATTGCTGATGGAGGGTTTAAAAATCCTGGTGATTTGCCAAAAGCATTTGCAGCAGGAGCAGATATGATTATGTCTGGACACTTTTTTGCGGGTTGTACCGAAAGTCCAGGATATATTGATACAATTCAAGGCAGAAAGGTAAAGATTTATCGAGGTATGGGCAGTAAAGAAGCACGTTCTACAAATTATATATTAGATCGATATAGCGAAGAAGCAAAAATGCTTCCTGAGGGAGTATCTGATTATGTACCCTTTGTTGGAGATCTTGAAGGAGTATTATTAACATTAAAAGAGGGGTTATCTAATGGTATGGTTTATACTGGAGCTCAGAACATCTCAGAATTGAAAAAAGCTAAAATTGGATTAATAACTGCCATAGGACAAGCTGAACAAAGACCCCACGATCTTTTAGGAAAATTTTAATTTCTGTCTTTATAACCCACAATGGCGTAGGACTTAATCTATCTTTCAAAAATCGATTTATTATTAAATCTTTATTAAAAAAATTTTAACGATAATAAAATATAGGGTATCTTGTGTTTATTATGTAGTGTTATTAAAAAACAAAATGAATATTTATGAAAAAAATTGAAAGGATATTAGTATCTGTTTTTAACAAAAATAGTGTAGTCGAATTTGTAAAGACTTTAAAAAATGAATTTGGAGTGGAGATTTTATCAACAGGAGGTACTGGGCGATTGCTGGAAAAAAATGGAATCAATTTCACTAAAATTTCTGAATATACGGGATCTCCAGAGATGTTCGATGGGAGGGTAAAAACTTTACATCCTAAAATTGAAGGAGGCATACTTTATCGTAGAAGATTTGAAAGAGACATTGAAGACGCAAAAAAATATAACATCCCAACGATTGATATGGTTATATGCAACTTATATCAGTTTAAAGAAGCAATTGCCAAGCCAAATATTACTTTAGAAGAGGCTTTAGAAATGATAGATATTGGCGGACCAACTATGATTAGAGCAGCGGCAAAAAATTTTCCTGATGTTGTTGTTATACCTGATCCTAAATATTACGATAAAATTCTTGAAGAATTAAGAAGCGAAGAAGGTATTAGTGATAAAACGAGAGCTACTCTTGCTCAAGATGTTTTTACGATCATGGCTGATTACAATGCTGCAATCGCGAACTTTCTTCAAAATTATTACAACCCAAATGAGAAAATGGGAAAAAATTTAATTAAAGTATATGAGAAAGTACAAGATTGCAGGTATGGAGAAAATTGGGATCAAGCCGCTGCTTATTACAGAGACTTATCTGCAAAGTATGGTCTGCATAATTTTAAACAAATAGGCGGAAAACAAATATCTTTTAATAATTTTCTTGATATGTGTTGTATTCAAATTCTTTTAGACTTTGGAAAGGAACATTATGTCACAGCTATTTTAAAACATACTTCTCCTAATGGAATAGCAATTGATAAGAAAAGCCTAATAAAATCAGTCCAAATGGCGTTTAGTTGTGATCCTCTTTCCGCATTTGGAGGAATATGGGGCGTAAATCAAGAATTATCAAAGGAAATTGCTGATTACATAGTAAATAAGGAAAAAATATATGTAGACATAATAATGGCTCCTTCATTTGAACCAGAGGCACTTGAAATTTTAAAAACAAAAAAAAGCATGATAATTTTAGAATATGGGGATTTTCTTGATAAAAGAGAACTGATCTATAAGAATCTAGAGATTCGAGGCGTATTAGGGGGAGCTGTTGTTCAAGAATATGATTATAAGCCTGTTGTCAAAGAATGGAAAGTAGTTAGTAAGAGAAAAGTAAACGAAAAAGAAAAAGAAGCCTTAATCTTTGCCTATAAAGTTTCAAAATGGGCTAAATCTAATTCTGCGTGTTTTGCTCAAACTTACGATAACGGAATTTATACTATTGGAATTGGAGCAGGGCAGCAAAGTCGCGTTCACGTTGTTAAATTAGCTGCTCAAAAAGCAAAAGAATTTGGTCATAGTAATGAATTAATAGATTCGGTAATGGGTACAGATTCATTTTTTCCATTTCCAGATGGTCTAGAGGCTGCAGTAGAGGCAGGAGCAAAAGCTATTATTAACCCTGGAGGTTCTATTAGAGACGATGCTATCATAAAAAGAGCTAATGAACTAAATTGCGCTCTAATCTTCTGTGGTAAAAGAGTTTTTAGACATTGATGATATTAAAGCAATTCTTTGCTTTAAAACGATACAGTTTTTAATAACTATAAAAATGATCGTACCATTTTCTTAAAACTTAAAGGTTCCATATTGAATACAATGAATCTGTTCTTAAATTTACATATAACAAATTTTGGAACAGTACTTTATTGCAATCCCGTTTTCAAATATTGAAGAATAAATTTATAAACTCGTAAGTATATTTTTACATACAAAAAAAAACTCATATTTCTTACAAATAATTGTTCAATTTATATAATATAGGGGGACTATATTAAGAAATGGATTTCTTTTTAAAGCATTTGAAAGAGACTCTTGAAGCTATTAATAAACTAATAGAAACCAACATAAATATTGTTAATACTAAAAGAATTCGAAGATGTATTAATGTTAAATCTTCTGACAGATCTAAAATAAATTTTATTTGGAGATCCCTTAATTATCTGGAGGGAGAGGGAATATTAGAGCCTAATGGTGCAATTAAACCAAAGAATTATAAGATCCATCCAAAAGAAAAAATTGACATTGAAGAATTCATTTCTATAACTGATAAAAAGAGAAATAAGAATATTTAAAACTTTAAACTTATATATCTAATTTTAAGGGTACTAGTAACTCTTCAAATTTTTTTATAGATTCTGCATCATCTGGATTTTTTATTAATTTTTTTTGAAGGAAAATTATTTTCCCATAATTTAATTCAATTTTGTTAAATAATCTTACCCAATTATTAAAATTGGCATAGTGGTCGTTAACATCAGGGTCATCTCTAAAAATTTTTATTTCGCCTTTTTTGTTTTTGTCCGTTAAACTCTGATATCGTTTTAGAGTATATCCCTGTTCCTTTAATAATTTTTTATTTGCTGAATGAATGAAAGCTTCCAAGTGAGCCCTCCCTTTAACATAGTAAACGTTAATTTTATCGAGAATCTCTTGAATAATCTTGATTTCCTGCGGGTATATAATTTCATCGCGTTTCGTTAAGATTTTTCTTATTTTTTGAAATTCTACCACAAATCTGTTTATATATTTATTCACGGTTTTTCCAAAATCATCTACGACGATATTGTAATCTTTGGCAAATATAACTTCCTCACTCAAAAATGTAAGAGTTTTTTCTTCAAAACTCCCTTTTAGCTTCCCTTGTTTAACTAATTTATTAAATATTTCCATCAATAATTCTATCTCATTTTGCGTTAATTCTTTACCATAAAATAAATCATGGAAAGAAAAAAGTAAACTGTTTTCGAGCATTAAATTTCTTATGCCTTTTTCAGTATAAAACAGAATCTCACCATCGATTTCGTAAAAGATTCCATTTAATTTTCCGTTTGCCTTTAATTCTTCAATTAAATTTGAAGATATATCAAAATGTCCTAACGAGATAAAATTCTTTGTTTTAGATTTTTCAATTAAATCAGATTTAATACTATTTTTAGCTTCCTCAATTCTTTTGGGATTTATAATTAATAAATCTCCTTTTTTAAAGTAGTTTAATTCTAAATCGTTTATGAAATTTATAAAAACATTGTGATCCATTCCAGTTTTTTCAAGATATTCGTTAATTTCGATTTGATCTTGCGTTTTTATCTCTTCTCCAATTGACTTGTAATTTTCATCAATTTTTGTTAAAATATATTTTCTATCAATATTGAGCTCTCTTGTGAGGTCATCTATTTGCGTCGTTTTTTCGTCTTCTTCAGAAATTAAATTAATCTCATCAATTCTTTTTCTTAAATATTTGGAATAATAAAAAATTTCTTTAGTTTTATCCCATTGACCGCTTCTTAAATCAATAAAATTTCCAAGTACATCCATTATCAGGATTTTTATAACATTCAATTTCTCGGAAATCTTTTTTAAATCAAAATATCCAATTATTTTTGAATTTTCAATTTCGTTCTGAATTTTAATTTTTCCAATATTGGTGAGCCAGACTGTTCCTTTACGGTAATTGGTTATATATTCCTTTGGTATATTTTTCATTAATTTAATAAAATCTTCTTCTTTTAATCTTTGTTTATATGCCTTTAAATCGATGGAATTTTTCTTTGCTGTTGCGGAGTTAATTTGTTCTTGTATTTTCTTTAAAGAATAATAAATTTTTCCACTTTTACTTAGTAAAAAGTCTAAGTTCATTTCTAAAATAATGTCATGAACAAATTTCTGAGGCAAATAACTATAGTTCTTTTGGACATTAACAATCCCTTTTTTTTGAAATTTATCAAAAATATCCGATTTTATAAATCCAATTGGGTAGAAATATCGAATTTTTGAGAAATATCCTTTAATATGTCCCAATTTTAATAGAGTGTTGATAAATACTTTTAGATCTGATTCAGTATCTAATATTTCTGAATATGTTTCCTTAATTCTTTGTATTGAAATTTTATCATTTCGTTCAAAAAATTTAATAAATTTCTCTTTTTCAAGTTCAAAAAAATGTATTAAATTCTTTTTATCATCTTTCGTATAAAAATAGACTTTTTTATCTTTAAGAGGTGATTTTTTGAATGTTTTAATATAATCTCTTAATCTAATATTAAATTTTTTAGAGATCTCTGTAAAATTATTTTTTTTCATTAAGAATTGATTATCTAATAGCTTTAAAAATTCATTAACTTTTTTATATTCTAAATCAATTATTTTAAAGGAAGGAAAAAATTTAGTAATAAGATCGATTAGTTTTGAAAACATTTTAGAAGATTTATCTCTAAAATAAAGAGAAATTAATTCCTTTGAAATTTCTCTAAATTTATACAGCTGATCAAAGTTCAAATCAATACCATAATCGAGAAAATTTAATAATGAGTATATATTTTCTAAGTCATCTTCTAATGAAAGCGCCTTTAGAACATCATTAATATGTGTCCCTATCAAGTCAGGTGTTATTTTTACAAATTTCTGTAAAAAGTAATGAACATTATTTCTCACATCTCTGTCTTTATCAGCTAAAAGATTGATAAATTGACGAAAATATTTTATAATATCATCAGGATTCTCGACTAAATAGAAACCAATTATTGTAATAGAATTAATTTTTAGCTTAACATCATCTGAATTAATAAAAGGTCGAATTTTTTGAATTAATCTCTCAGAAACTAATTCTATATTATATTCTGCAATTACGCTAAAGATATATGTTATAGGTAAAGCTAAATTAGTAATTTCTAATTTATCTTCAAGTTCATCAATTAATTTCAAAACTTTAGTAGGCTTATTTTTATTATTGAACTTGTTAATTTTTTCAACGATCTCTTTAATGGACGGGTAATCTTGAAAACTTTCTGAGTTGAGCATATTTCCATATATTATAATTTGATTAAAATATTTTATTACAATTATAATATCTAAAAATTATCCTTAACTGAAATTTGTTTCTACAATTATTTAGTTTATATACTCAAAAAAATCAATAACATTTGATATGAATGTTATCATATAATATTATTTTTGTATTTTTTTAGAATTTCTGTAAATTAGAAAATCTTTACATTATGCTTGTTTAAATATTTTAACTCAATATTAATATATTGAGGAGTTCCCTCAATAGTAGAAAAGTTCTCTCGTATCGAGAATGGAAGAGTATAACTGAAAGCCCATCTGGAGCAGTTCTGGATGACGACCTTTCGGAGTAGAAAAGCATTCCCAAATTCCGTAGCGGATGATGGGATAGAGGCATTCGGACTAATGCCACAAATAATTCAACAAAATATCGTTGATAGTATTATTTGAAATAATTTGAATATTATTTTATTCATTTTGATGGTCTAGGGATTAAATAAAAAAAACAAATATTTTTTAATCTTTTTAAAGAAATGAATTTCATACTTTTTAATATTAAAATATATATAATAAAACTTCTATCTAATATGTTAAATATCATTTATAAAAAAAAAATAATTAAAAATAAAATGTGATTGAAATGCCGGAAGAAAAAAAAACACACACACCTAAACCCATAACTGAGGTTCGTTTAAGGAGTTATCCGAAGGTCATTTTCTTTTATCCACTTCTATTTACATCTTTAGTTTTATGGATAATACAGTTAATAATCGGAGATTCACCAGCTTCGCAATATCTTGGCTCTTTTTGGATGATGATTTTCTTTCTTAATTTATTTGTAATAGCGTTTGATTTCGGATCTTCTAAATTCTTTATACTTATTTTGTTTGTTGTCGTTTTTATATTTGTGATGATATTCTTTGTGATTCCTATAACAGGCTTAGCGTATGTTGCAGATATTCTCGCAGCGCTAAATCTTACATTAACGTGGCAATTTTATATGGTAGCGTTTCTTGTACTGCTTTTCATCCTGATTTTCGTAATTCTTTCTGCCAACTTGGACTACTATAGAATCGAGCGAAACGAAATTTATCACAAAAAGGGGATTCTTGCCGATGCTGAACGATTTCCTGTGAAAAGCCTAAGGTTAAAAAAAGAGATTCCAGATGTCTTTGAATATTTCATTTTGAGAGCCGGATCCATCACCTTGATGCCTGGAAAGATTGATGAAGTCATTACATTGAAAACAGTTCTCAATGTCAACAAAAAAGCTGAGCAAATAGATTTTCTTTTGTCACATATATCAGTCGAGCCAGACGAGATCGATTAGATAAAATAGATTAATTAAATTTAAATCCTCTTTATTCTTTTTTTTTTATTAACTTTCTTATTAACCAGTAAAGAATCATTAACAACCTTAGAAAGCTAAAAACAATAAAGATAGTTTTAAGCGAGAGGAATTGAGATAAATAATTTATGTATTATAATTTAATAACATATACACGAAATTAAAATGTGCTCAAAAGAAAGCATAAATTTTTAAGAAAAAATAAAATGTTTTTATTCAAAAGTATTGTTCAAAATCACTAAATCCTTTAAGATATTTTGCCTTTTTGATGAACGCACCTTCGCAGGTTATTTCCAACTCTTCGTCAAGGAGGTCATCAAACGAAGCCGTTGACCTAAAGTCCGTAATTCCTTCTTCTACCATTTTCTCGACGATCTCTCGACCTGTAGTATTCGTCGTTATCGCAAGGTTTTCTCTACCTTATTTTCCAAGAACTCGTCCGTCTGAGCAAATAAGAACACCCTCAATTACTAAATAAGAGACTATCAATATATTTCTATTATTAAATGTAAAAGAGTATATTTTATTAAACTGGTCTTCTGATTCAATAATGTGAACCCAACTTATTACCGTCATAATGATATTTTTTTTAATATAATCAATTATTATGAAATTTTAAATTATTTGTTTTCTTAGAGGTCAACAATTTTCTAATTTGTGGGGAGATCCTCATCTTTCAAGTCAGAGCAAGATTATCAAATTTATCTTAGATCGTTTGTAGGAGAGCACATAATGCGTCAATACGAGCTTTTCGTGGAGAATTACGAGATAAGGACTAAATACGAAATAATGTCCCCTAATTCCAAATAATTTTTTTTTTTTTTTTTAATAGTGTGAGGGATAAGAATAATGAAAGAAGATTAGATGAAATAATTCAATTAAATTTAATTACTCAATATTTTTTTTAAAGAACTTTAATAGAGATTTAGTAATAATCTCAAATTGATGAAACCATCCTGTAGGAAAACTCTATCTGTCTATTTCCAATGTCACTTATCCCCATGTGTCCTGGAAGAAGATATTTTACGTCCAAATCGTTCACAAATTTAATTGAGTCTTGAAGGCTTTTTAAGGAGCTTCCAGGGAAGTCGAATCTGCCGAAACTACCTCCAGTGAATACTAAATCTCCCGGGATTAATATTTTTTTTGATGGTTCATAATAAGTTATTGACCCTAAGGAGTGTCCAGGGGTGTAATAGATCTGAAAGTTATATTCAGAGGAAATTTCAATATCATTAAATTCTTTTAAATCGGTAACTTTTAGAGGATTTACTTTAACACCGAACATTTTGGCTGTTATCCCAAAATTTCCCGGAAATATTTGCGATTCGTCCCCCTTAGTAAGTATTTTTGCGGTTTCTCCATAAGCAAAAATTTCAGGGGGATCATCTTTCATAATTTCCATTAATGGATAAAGTCCCATTACATGATCTAAATGTTCGTGCGTTAAAAATATTTTAGTAATATTTTTATAATCAAGGTTTAATTTTTCCATTCCTTTAAATAAACCTTGGAGCGATGTACTTTTACCCCCATCAAACAATGTTATTTCACCCGATTTGCTCACAATAGCGTAGATATTGCAATCTAACATTGAATCCTCGGAGAAATAGTACAAATTCTCTAAAACTTTTTGACCTTTTTTTTCAGAACTCTCGCTTCTAAAAACCATTTTATTTAAACCTATAAATTGTTAAAAAAGAAAAAGTGACTTATCTTTAATTTTTTATCTATATCTTAAAATTTATTAAATTCTGACGAAGGTAGCGATTTTTTAAGTACATTGATGTCTCCTGTTGGTCTAGCAATAGTTGGAGGTATCGCAACTGGTGGAGTAGTGGGAGTAATAATTATTGTCAAGAAAGTAAACGCAGCAAAATTACGAAAGTAGAAACGAAAAAGAAATTGCGCACCTTCAAGCGTGGTACGAAAACAATTACGATACCCGGCTTTTAGTCAAACACATTGCTTTCCCATTGTTAAAAGAATTGACTGAAGTCGGAGTTTTTTGAGAAATTTATTTATTTAGGCTCTTCTTTTTAATAAAATGAAAATTAAAAATATCTAATAAAACTTTAATAAAAATGTCAGATCATAAGAATTTAGAGGAGAAATTTAAGAACAAAATAAAATTGAAATTAAAATTTTGGTTAGAATTTACGACAAACTCTAAAAATAAAAGCATTTTAGGTTCTGGATGGGCGAACCTATTAGATCATATCGATAAAAATGAAGATGGGTCCCTTACACAAGCAGCAAAAGAGTGTAATTATTCCTATAAGTATGCTTGGAACATATTGAAAAGAATTGAAAAACGTACTGGTATGCCAGTGGTTGAAACTAAGAAGGGAGGGAGTGGAGGTGGAGGATCGGTAAAATTAAACGATTGGGGTAAATTTCTTTTAAGAACATATAATGAATACGCCAGTCAATTACAAAAATTGAAAAAAAATTTAGAGAATTTATAGTCAAAAAAATCAATAACATTTATTCCAAATATAACTCAATATTAATATATTGAGGAGTTCCCTCAATAGTAGAAAAGTTTTCTCGTATCGAGAATGGGAGAGTATAACTGAAAGCCCATCTGGCGCAGTTATAGATGACGACCTTTCGGAGTAGAAAAGCATTCCCAAATTCCGCAACGGATGATGGGATAGAGGCGTTCGGACTAATGCCGCAAATAATACAGCGAAACATCGTTGATAATATTATTTGAAATAATATGAATACCATTTTATTCATTTTGATAGTCTGAGAAACTACTAAATAATTATAATTATAATTATATTTTAATTTTCTAATAGATTATTCTATTTAAGAATTTTTTAAAATATTTTCTCATGTTTACACAATTATCTAATCGTGAATACTAGCATGGGTGAAGATCGCCTAACGCAATTTGGTGAGATAAAAGTTTCTGATATTATGGTCGAAGATCCTCTGTATATAACCCCCGATGAGAAAATTAGTACTACAGAATTACTAATGTTGCGAAAAAATGTTAATGGGCTCCCCGTAATTGATGATCTTGAACATAAACATCTTATAGGAATTATAACTCAAAAAGATATACGATTAGCACGTTTTGCTATAAGTTTAGAATCACCTTATACCCTTGTTAAAAATTTAATGACCCCTGATCCTTATGTTGTCAAAAGAGACGACACATTAAAAAAAGTTTTAGAGATAATGTTTGAACATAACATTGAACGTTTACCAGTGGTAAACGAAAAAGGTAAATTAATAGGATTAATTTTACAACAAGAGATTTTAAAAAAGCTATTGTTTGAATTAAAAAAAATATAAATAATTTAATTTCCACTATAAATTCAAGGATTAAAAAAGAGTTTTTAAAGTTCTCTTAATAACCAGAATTTCAGGATTCTAATAAAATATGATAAATATTAATATAAAAAATAAAAGTAGTTGATTTACATATGACTTTATCCCTTCCTAAAACTCCAATAATAATCGATATCGGTAGTGCTTATGTTAAGACGGGTTTTGCAGTTGAACCCGAACCACGTTTTGTATTTCCGTGTATAACGGGTACTGAAAAATATTAGTCTGTTATGGTTGATGTAAGTGCTCGAAATGTCTATGTAGGCAACGATGCGATGAAAATGCGCGGTGTGTTAAAAATCACTCATCCCGTCCAAAGAGGTGCAATTATGGATTGGAATGCATATTACGAAATTATAAATCACATTTTTTACACTCTACTTCGAGTAGAAAATCTTTCAGAATATTCCGTTATATACGTCGAACATCCATTTGTACAGAAAGAAACTAAAGACTATATTGCAAGAGTATTATTCGAAACACATAGAGTAAAATCTTTAATGATGATTCCATCCCCTTTACTTTCTATTTTTTCGGTTGGTTTAACAACTGGAATGGTTATAGAGAGTGGTGATGGTTTAACTTGGGTCGTTCCTGTGATAAACGGTCAAATTTTTTATCCTGCGGTTCAAAAATTAAATCTTGCGGGGTTCGATGTTAATCATAATTTAAGAACTCTTTTGATGCGAGAAGGAACTAACATAGAATCTTCCGCTGCGGAAGAAATTTTAAAAGAAATAAAAGAAAAAAATTGTTATTTTGTATTAGATGCAAATAATCCTCCTGAATCAACTGAAAGGCTTACTTTCTCAATGCCTGACGGATCTGTCATAGAAATTCCTAACAGTAGTTTGTATCAAGCTCCAGAAGTTATGTTTACACCAGCAATGTTAGGTTATAACATTATGAACATCCCACAAGCAATAATTCATAGTTTACAGTTAACAAACAATGAATACTGGGGTACTTTACTTTCTCATATTATCCTAAGTGGAGGTAATCTATCGTATAGCGGATTAGAAGAGCGTTTAAGACTGGAATTGGGTACAATTCTGCCCGAATTGGGCTCTTTTCCTGAATCAACGCCTCCTTCGATTAATGAAAATGGAACAATTAAACTCAAGGAAATTGAAGGAAAAGAAAAAAAGCAAGATAATTGTCCTGGATGTGGTGCTTTGGTTAATTTTTCTGAAGGAACAGATACTTGTCCTTCTTGTGGTGCGAGTATGATAATACCACAATTATCGTTAGATTTAGAAAAAGACCAGAATAAAAAAGTGGATCAAAAAAAAACTAATAAATGCCCTTACTGTAATAAAGAAATAAAAGATAAGGGATCTATCTTTTGTCCTTACTGCGGAAAAACTCTTAATCCTTCAGAAACAATGGGAAAAATACCTTTTGCTCAAGAATTTTCAGATTTTTCCGAAGGTTCCGAGGGAATCATCAAATTTTACGTTCCAGACAACCTTCAATACGCAATATTTAACGGAGCATCTGTTCTTGGATCGTTGCCTTCGTTTCAAGAATATCTCATTACTTATGAACAGTTTAAAGCTGATCCTGCCTTATTAAGTAGAGATATTAGTGGGATTTTTCGTTAGAGGAACTCTATTATCTTAATTTTCATAATTTTTAAACTTTAATATTTTATCTTAATTCCTATTAATTATATAATTTTTATTCGATAGTTTTTAATTTTAAGTTATATTAGAAAAATTAAAATTTAGTTTACAAGACTAAGGTTATTTTTTTGAAATTTTCAAAAATTCAAATCTTTACGATAATAGTGTTAGCTTCTATTATCGTGTTAAGTACAATACCTGTAGCTCAAGCTAAGCCAAGGCGGAGTTATTTAACTGATTTTATTTTTGAAACTTATGTTAAAAACGACGGATTTTCAAATACAGATAGGGATGATAAAGTTTCGGACGAAGCAACTGCCTATGCTTTGGAAATTCTTGATTATTACGATCTAGAGGCAAAGGCAGATATTTGGGGGAATAATGAAACAGTAATTAAACATGACAGAATTCAAGATAAATTG
>JAUWBH010000006.1 GCA_030605085.1 Promethearchaeota archaeon
GCAGGTTCAAAACAAGCGGTTGTAATACCTGTTATTTTATTTTTTAACTCAGGTAAAGTGTAACCTATAGCCAATTTGGCAGCGATATAAGCTAAAGGATACCCCGTTGCTTTAGATGCTAATGCAGAAGATCTTGAAAGGCGCGCATTAACTTCGATTACCCGGAATTCTTTTGAAAAGGGATCTAAACCGTATTGAATATTACATTCACCAATAATTCCGAGATTTCGAATAATACGTATAGATGCCAACCTCAACATTTGATATTCTTCATTCGTAAGAGTTTGACTAGGTGCAACGACTATTGAATCCCCTGTATGGATGCCTACGGGGTCAAGATTCTCCATATTACAATTTATGAAGCAATTATCTTCAGAATCCCTAACAACTTCATATTCTACTTCTTTCCAACCCCAAATACTCTCTTCAATTAATATTTGGTTGATTCTTGACTGCGCAATACCTCTTTTAGCCATTTTTTCAAATTCTTTCATCTTGTTTACAATTCCCGATCCTCTCCCGCCTAAAGTATAAGCGACTCTGATCATTAAAGGAAATCCAAACTCTTTAGCCACTTTAATGGCATCCTGATAAGTGTTAACTGCTTTACTTCGACACACTTTTGCATTTGATTTTTCCATAGCTTTTACGAATAAATCACGATCTTCAGTTGTCTCTATTGCCTCAATAGGGGTTCCAAGCACTCGTATATTATATTTTTCTAAAATTCCCAATTCATTCAACTCAACGCCTACATTTAAGGCAGTCTGCCCTCCAAAAGCTAATAAAATTCCATCAGGTCTTTCTTTCTTTATTACCTCCTCAACATAGTTAACATTAATAGGTAAAAGATAAACTTTATCTGATAGTTGAGGATCAGTTTGAATGGTTGCAATATTAGGGTTAATTAATATTGTTTCAATCCCTTCTTCTTTTAACGCTTTTAGAACTTGACTTCCTGAATAATCAAATTCACCTGCCTGTCCAATTCGAATTCCGCCTGAACCTAACACTAAAGCTTTTTTGATGGTTTTATCTAATGGCATGATTTACACCCCCATTAGATCCACGAATTTATCAAATAAATATAAAGAATCTAAGGGTCCTGGACATGCTTCAGGGTGGAATTGAACGCCAAAAATAGGTTTACTCTCATTGATGATTCCTTCATTTGTATCATCATCTATATTTTTTAAAAATTCTTTAAATCCTCCTTTTTCAAAATCTTTTATGCAAAACCCGTGGTTTTGAGTAGTTATATAACATTTTTTGTCATCCACATTAATTACCGTTTTATTACCTCCTCTATGTCCATATTTCAATTTATAAGAAGTTCCTCCAGCTGCCAAACCAATAATCTGATTACCTAAACAAATACCAAATGTTGGATTATTATTCTTTATTAATTGCTTACAGACCTGAATGACCTCCTTATATACTGCTGGGTCCCCTGGACCATTCGAAATAAATACCCCATTTGGATCATATCCCATTATTTTATCGTAATCATAATAATGAGGTACTACTATGGTTTCAAGTCCCCTTGATACAAAAGTTCTTAATATATTTAATTTAACTCCCATATCTAATACGACGACCCTACCTTTCGGATTATTTGGCGTGTATATTTTTACATCTTTTGTAGAAACCTCAGATGATAAATGTCTTAGATTAGGATCCTTCACATTACTAGCCATTTTTTTTAATTCCTCAATATTTGGCTTTTGTCCTTGGTCATAAACTGCAAGTAATCCTAATTGGACACCTTCTTCTCTCAAGATTATGGTAATAGCACGTGTATCTATCCATTCAATTCCAGGAACACCCTCTTCTAAAAGAAATTCATTTAGCGATTTAACACTCTCGTAATGGCTTGGCTCTTTACAACATTCATTAACTACGAATCCACTCACTTTTACCGAGTCGGACTCAAAATATTTTGTTATCCCATATTCATCTTTTTCCCATGAAGGAACTCCATAAATACCTACAATCGGGTGTGTCATCACCACTATTTGACCTTGATATGATGGATCGGTCAATGTTTCATTATAACCTGCTCCCGTAATAGTAGTGAAGACAAGTTCGCCCGTTACTTTTTTCGGTGACCCAAACCCAATTCCTTGGAAGTAACGCCCATCTTTGAGCATTAAAATTGCTGGCTTTTCGTTCTTATATATCAATTTAGTATTATGCTTTTTTTCTCTTTTTTTCACTTATAAGACTTAAACATAGATAGCTAATAATTTTTTTTGATATTATTTATTAAGAATTAACTAGGAAAGCTATTAGTATCAAATAGTTTAATAGTTTTAAATCAAAAAGAGTTTAAAATAAAAAAATAAAATTGATAACCTAACTATGCTATTTAAAGAATTTATTATTAAATTCAAATAAAACTAAGATTGCTTTCCATATTTCTCTTTATCTTAAATTTAATCGTCATCATCATTGTCATCGTCGTCATCGTCGTCATCATCATTGTCATCGTCGTCTACATCTCCATTATCTGCGTGAATTTCACCTTCTTTATAACAATCTTCACAGTAAGGGCGTCCTTCAACATAATTAGCATCTCTTTTACGAATTTCAATCCCACAAAACTCGCATGTGACATTTTCACCTTTTCTTGTCATTTATATCAACCTCCTACATATTATTTTTGATTTTTATATTTTATACATTCTTTAATAAAAGCGGAATATAAAGCTGAGGGCTTATAAGGTTTACTTTTAAATTCGGGATGGAACTGAACACCAACCATAAAATCTCTATTTAATTCTATACTATTTATTATTTGTCCTGTTTTATCTTGGCTGGAAACGATTAATCCTTTTTGTTTAGCTTCTTCGGAAATATATTTTGATTGGATGTGATACCTATGACGAAATCGTTCAGTTATTTCCTTCCTTTGGTAAGCCTTGTACAATCGAGTTCCTTCTTCTAGTACAACCTTAAGTCCCCCTAATCTCATAGATCCTCCCTTTTCTTCAACATATTTTTGGCTTTCCAGAAGATCTATTACCGGATATGGCGTGTTTGGATCAATTTCCGTGGAATTTGCCCCTTTTAAACCGAGATATTTCCTACAAAATGCTATAAAAAATAATTGAGCTCCATAACAGATGCCTAAAAAAGGAATTGAATTTTCCATAGCATGTTCGGCACATTTAATCATTCCTTCTACCGCTCTTTCTCCAAATCCGGGCGTTAGCAGAATTCCATCACATTCCTTTAGTTCTACCTCGATATCAATGTCTTCCGTGATATTAATCATTTTCAAGTTTGCGTTGTATCCTTGGTGTACGGCAGCATGTTCTAAAGCATTGTTGATGGATATATACGAATCAGAGATGTTAAAATATTTTCCCGGCATTGCAATATTTACAGTATCTATAGCATTTTTAAATTTTTCAACTGTTTTCTTCCACTCGGAATAGTTTTTAACTTCACTAAAGTCAACTAATTTTGCTTTCAAGTCTAAAAGTTCGCATAGAAAATCTCCCAGTTTTTGGTCTTCAAATAATAGAGGTAATTCGTAGACTACATCTAAATCAGGATTAGAAACTACCGCTACCTCAGGAATGTTGGAAAACAAAGAAAGTTTTCTTTTTATATCCTCCTGTAAAGGCATTTCACTCCTAGCAATTAAAATATCTGGTTGAAGACCAGCTCCTTGAAGCATCTTTACTGAATGTTGCGTTGGTTTCGATTTTTGTTGTCCAACTGCTTTAGAATAAGGAATCAGAGTTACATGTACAAGAGCAGTATCTTTTTTAGGTAGTTCTAATCTTAATTGCCTGAAAGCTTCTAAAAATATACCCGATTCTAAATCACCTACAGTACCTCCGCATTCTACCAATAAAACATCTAAATCTTCGCTCTCAGCGATATTCATAAGTCTTTCTTTTATCATGTTCGTACAATGAGGAATTATTTGAACAGTTCTTCCTAAAAACTTGCCTTTCCTCTCGCTAAGAATTGTAGAGAGATATATTTGCCCAGATGTTATATTATGTGAAGGATGAATCTCTATTCCTAAAAATCTTTCATACGTTCCAAAATCCTGGTCAATCTCAGATATTTTATATACTCGTTCGTCTGAACTCGGCACAGGCCTAAAATCCCATACTTTTTCAGTAATGAAACACTCGCCGTGTTCAATAGGATTAAGAGTTCCTGGATCTACGTTCAAATAAGGATCAATCTTTACAACAGAGACATTGAAGCCACGGAATTGAAGAATTTTGCCTAAACTAGCGGTAACAACGCCTTTTCCTATTCCGGACATTACTCCTCCTGTTACGAAAACAAACTTACAGCCATTTTCCATGAATAATCCCAGTTAATTGAGGACTTTTTTAATTCATTATTTTATTAAAATAAAATTATAAATATAAAACACATCTAATAAGATTTTCGATGAGAACCAATAAAAAATTTAATTGTTAATTTAATAATAATAATGGTTCTTACATTCAATATAGGATACTAAAATATTTTTAAATTCGAATTTCAGAAAATTATATTATAGTTTTACTCAACTACTTTTAAATCTCATCTTTAGGATAATAAAACTCAAAAATTTTTAGATAAATTAGATAAATTAAATTATCCCCTTTTAAGCGCGATTTTTAAAAATAAAGGTTTTTATAAAGAAGCTTTTATATTATATCTAATCAAATTTAATCAAATTATAATCAAATTATAATCAAAAAAAGGTGGAACTCTTATCGGGATTTTAGATGACTTTAAGAAATTATTTGGAAAAGAATATAGACTCTTTTTAATACTAACAATTTGGTTAATTATTGGATATACGCTATTTCAATTTGGACTTCTTCTAGGCTTCGGTTATGTCGTATTTATTCCTCTATTAGCGATCTGTATAGTTCTATTTTTTGTTGCACTAATTTTTCGAAAAGACCTAAAAAAAATTACTCTTAAGCAAATCATAATATATTGTATTGTTGCTGCTTTGATCGGTATACCGTTTATATTTATTACTACATTCATTTTTTATGTATTATTCATTCTTGCTCTCCTATCGTATGTCTTTATTACAGCAGTTTTTTATATGTATGGTTGTTATAGATATGGCGTTGACACGGACGAAAAACTATACGATTTAAAAAGTCCTTACAACCACATTTTAAGATGGTTAATGTTTTTAGGAGGAACGGCTATTGCAATAGTTTTTATGCTTGTTGTATTTCGATTAGGAACAAATTGGGCTCTGAAGAATCCACAAATAAAACAAAATCTTGTTGTTATTGCTGTATTCATCGCAATAGTAATGATAGTTTTAGCTGTTATTGGAGTATTATATTTATTTGCTGGTAAGCTAAACGCTTGGCTTGGCATTTTTTTTATATTCGTAGCGTTATACACTTTATACTTAATGTTTAACGCTTTCTTTGTTTTAGGAACAACTGGCGAAAGTACTTACGGAATAGGGATACAAATTGTTCTTTATGTTGCTGATGTAGCTCTAATAATTTATACCATAATTTCTATTATAGGGGAAAAAACAGAAGTCATAAGCAAGAAGTTTAAATTCGTTACTCCTGAAGCGACTTTAATGTGGTTGATTTTTTCTAAGGCAGCTTACACATTTGCAGTAGTTCAACCCGACTCATCAATCAGCGAATTTAACGCATTTTTTGGATTTTTATTATTTATTCCGTTATTTATTATAGCAGGATTTTATGGAATATTTAGTTATGGCAAAATGAAGAAAGAAAGAAAGAGCAAAAATTCTTAAAAGAACTTTAATACTAATTTTTTTTTATTATTTATTGGTAATTGTTACCTCCCTTTAAAAACAGGTTCCTTTTTAGTTACGAGAGATTTTAGACTGGCTCTAAAGTCGCTAGTTTTAAGCAAGGCTCTTAATCCTTCGTTTTCTAAGTCTAAAGTTTTTGAAAGAATATCTCTAAAATAATCGTGAATTGTCTTTTTCATTAATTTTATTGATAAATAAGGACCTTTGGGAGGTAGTAGTCTCAAAGCTTGTTCTCTTGCGTAAGGCATTAAATCTTCAGCAGGCAATACTTTATTGCATAATCCTAATTCTTCAGCCTCACGGGCAGTTATCTTTTTTCCAAAATAAATCATTTCTTTTGCTTTTTGAAACCCAACATAGAAGGGAAGTAAAAAATGTGCTGCAAATTCAGCCATTACTGCGCGTTTTACAAAATAAAATCCAATCCACGCGTCTTCAGACATATAAATAAGGTCAGCGCCCGCCAATGGCATAGTAAATCCTGCTCCTACGGCTAAGCCATTAATTGCTGCTATGACTGGTTTTGAAAAATTAAATAATCTCATACATAATCTTTTTTGAGCAATGTCTTGTAAATCAATATCTTTCATAATTTCAGGAGCTACTTTTGTGAGCAAACTCATATTAAAATAGCCTCCCGACGAAAAAGAGTCTCCCGTCCCGGTAAGAATTAAGACTTTTGCGTTTTTATCTGATTCCATATCGTCAAGAATAGTTTCCAATTCTAAAAAAGTCACAAATGACATAGCGTTTTTTCGCGTAGGAACGTTTAAAGTTGCGGTACAAATACCGTTTTCTTCTTTCTCATAAATTATATCTTCAATATCTTTAACATCCATTTTCAAATCTCACAAATTTTACTTATTATTTATTTTTTTATAACACTTGACTTTCAAAGTTATTTTTTATAATATAATCTCATAGCTTTTAATTGAAAAATATTGTTTTTTTGCCACTACATAAAAATTATTTTCTTGTAAATCGCTTCAAGTCCAAGATATTGAATAATTTGCGTTGCAAGACAGACATCTGGGTAATAAGCACTTCGGGAGGACCCTTATCATCGTAGTATAATCGAATTTCTTTAATATCCTCCAACGCTTCAAAACACAAATCTTTAGAATGAACAATACCTCCTAATTGTATTTTCCGATAAAGTAAATTAGAAAGAAGCAAGGCTAACACGCTGATAAAAATGTGTACCCTTATCATCTCATTTGTCCAGACATACATGGGCATTACACTGATCCTATCTCTTTTATTCAATTCCTTAAATTGCCGTTCCACGTCGATTTGCGCCCGATACGTCTTAACGATTTCAAAAGTGCTCCACTCGTTCCTGTTGAAAAAAATGAGTGATTTCCCTAGGTCCTTCAAATATTCTTTTCGGGCAGTAACATCAATTTTCCACGTTAATTCTAATTCTGAACTATTGGTTTTTTTTCCAATGGAAACAACGATGATCGCGCGTAATTTCTTGGTTTTAAGGATGTCTCGCTCGATCTTGTCTGCCACTTTTTTTGGATCCTTCCATTGCGGCTTACTATTCAGTTGGATCTTGACAAATTCATCCAATTTCAAGATTGCTTTATTAATGCTCTCATCAAGGTTATATTCCTGCAAGGCAAACGTATCTTCGTCAAAGGTGGCAATTAATGTGTTTTGCTTACCGAGATACGCAGTCGTCGTAGTTCGATACCCGAACACTTTTCGTCCGTTCTTTTTCGTCCATAATTCCTCGTATTTAGATAAGGGTACATCCAAGAGAGGTTTCGAGACATTCATTGAAGGGCGGATACTACTGACGAAATGGATGCGTTTAGAATCCAAGAACTTATACGCGTCCTCTGAATTATTTCCCTTGTCAAAAACTAACGTGATCTCGGATAATTCGAACCCAATAGCTTTAAAACGCCTTTCCATGAGGGCGAGCACTTGCTTGAAGTGCGATACATCAGGAACATTTCCCTCATAGGTTTCGTGCATCAACGGCACGTTACACTCGTCTCGGGTCACCAATAAGGACATGGAAACCTGTCGCAGGTCATTTCTCTTTCTCTTATTATGCCCCCGTTGAGCGATGGTATTATTCTTGTATTCTCGAATGTAGGTGAAGAAATTAGTCGGATCAAACAAGAAACAATCCGATTTTAACCCGAACTCGGAATATACTTTCTTGCAAACCTTTTCTTCGATACACCTGATAATTTCCTCATCTAAATATTCCATCTGGTTCAAAATGCTTTGCACAGTTAAAGATTCCGAAATATCGGGAAATTGTCGTGAAAGCGCCGTCTTATCAAACCATTTCCGGACTTGGCTCTTGGAATTTAACGCCACTGCGCGATTTATCGCTAGTAAAGAGATATATTCTCCAACCGAAAACCCTTGTTCTCGTTTTACCGTATATTCGTTAACAATTTCAATCAAGTTGATCTCTTTAGAAATCGAAAATAAAGCATGTACTAAACCAAACGCATATTCCCTAGGTTCTGGGAGTTTTCTAGATAATTTTCGCTTTATATCGTGAAGATCTTCTTCTACTTGATCCTTTCGGCAGAGGATTACCTCCCAAATTCGCTTTGCTTTTCCATTCACGCGTTTTCCGTGTCCCAAGCACAGATATGTATAGGTTTTATTTTTGGTCTTGACTTTTTTCTCAAAAATGAATACCATAATTATATATTGCCATAACATATATATAAATCTATTGCTACTAACTCCTAAGTATTCTAATATCAGAATATTAATTTGCCACAACGAGCAAAATTTTAAACCTACACTCTCTTCTTGCGAGACATTGAAGAAACTTAAATAAGCAAATTAAAACGTAAAGAATTGATGAATATCACGAATTAATAAAATTTGTCGGTATATAGCTCCATTTAGAGAAAATTTAAAAATTCAGCGTCAACATACACAAAAATAAATCAATTTCTGAGACTTCCGACAAAACTTATTTGAAATGAAAAATTTAATTTAACTAACTTCTATCTTTGAAAGTCAAGTAACAACTATTATTTTCCTTTAAAAATCGGTTCTCTTTTTTGGATTAGGGATTTTGTTGATTCACGAAAATCGTGCGTTTTTATTGCGGCTTGATATCCCTCGTTTTCTAAATCTAGCGTTCTTGAAACAATCTCTCGGAAATAATCGTGTATTGTTTTTTTCATTAGTTTTATTGATAAAATGGGGCCCTTGGGAGGAACTAATCTTAAGGCAATTTCTCTGACATAGGACATTAAATCTTCAGCCGGTAACACTTTGTTAATTAATCCAAGCTCTATAGCTTCTTGAGCCGTTATTTTTTCACCGAAATATAAAATCTCTTTAGCTTTTTGAAAACCAATCAAAAATGGTAAAATAAAGGACATGCTAAATTCAGGAACAACAGCTCTTTTGACAAAATAGAATCCTAACCAAGCGTCTTTAGACATATAAATTAAATCGGCAGTTGCCAAAGGCATAGTAATACCCGCTCCAATCGCCAGACCATTAATAGCAACTATAATCGGTTTAGAAAAATCCCACAATTTCATGCAAGTTCTTTTCTGTGCCATATCCATTAAATTGATTTCTTTCTTTACCTCCGGAGGGATATCTGTTAGAGTTTTAGCACTATAATAACCCCCAGAAGAAAATGCTTTAGCCTCTTCGCAACCAGTTATTATTAAGACTCTGGAGTTTTTATCTTTCTCCATATCATCAAGCACGGTTTCAATTTCCAAAAATGAAATGTAAGATAAAGCATTTCTCCTTTCAGGTCTATTAATGGTTATGGTGCAAATACCATTATCTTCTTTATTGTAGATAATATCGTTAAAATCTTCTATATTCATTTTAAGTTTGAAATGATTTGGTAAGTATCATATATTAATAATTATAATATTTACTTTTCTTTAAACTTAGGTTCTCTTCGTGATATTAATAATTGAATGATCTATTTTATGATTTTCATGAAAAAAATAAGAGTTGCGAACGAACGAAATTCTAACTTTTAATAAAGATTTATATTTTCTTTTTTTTTCGATTTAATTAAGTTAAATTTTAGGTATTTTAGAATATTACTTATTGACTTAAATGCGATATATTAATGGTTAGTGAAGTTAAATATTTTTTAAATGGCGTACCAGAAAAGGACTTTAACGCGACTTTAACGCGACTCAATTGGTAGTTGCAATTCGAAAATCATCATATGTTTTTAACTAGAAATAGATTGAAGCTTTTTGGATTGAGTGTTGAACCTATCGTAAATAAGTTTGTTATTAACTAGAAATAGATTAAAACTCCTTAGGCGATAGTATATGTCCGCCGCCATCTCGAGTTTGTTATTAACTAGAAATAGATTGAAACACCGTTTTATTCTCCTCGTTGACTATAAGCGTTGCGTGTTTGTTATTAACTAGAAATAGATTGAAACTCGAATTTTTTTCTGAAATTTCGCAAACAATGTTTAGTTTGCAACTAACTAGAAATAGATTGAAACTCAGATTTCGGCATTGAATAATTTACAACATAACCGTTTGTAACTAACTAGAAATAGATTGAAACTTCGAGCTAACCGGATTGAATCCAGTGATTTGTGGAGTTTGTTATTAATTAGAAATAGATTGAAACTTACCTGCAAATGGACTTTCATCACTTGATTCGTGTTTGTTATTAACTAGAAATAGATTGAAACTTGATCGATTCGTGTTCTCGGCAGAAAAATGAAAATCATTTTTCTAATAATTTGTTGTTTTATATCAATATAAATTATAATTGTTTCGACTTAAAGACTTAATTAGTTCGATTATTGTTTTAATAGTGAATGTTGATGGTAACTACTTGAATAGTGAAAATCACTGATTACCACTCAACAAAAAATCGTTAATTTTATAAACCAATTTAATAATATATCTAATAATATTAATTAAAATCATATAAATAATCGAATAAATTGTTAACATTGGTGATTACTAATAGAAATTCTAACGATCGAAATTGCGAATTGTGGACTTTACAGGCGATTTTTCTTTTTATATAAAGGTTGCTAACAAGGAATATAGTTGTAAAATTGCTATAATAAAGGTATTTAAAAAAATGGAGCTAAAAGATTCAGAAGAAAAAGAAAATATAGACGAAAAAGCAATAGAAGATTCCGTCCCATCAAAAATGCAAGAAGTTGATATCCGAGAACCATCAAAAAGGATACTTACAATAAGAAGGAATAAGAAATTCTTTGAGATTTTCTATATATTTGAGTCTGTGAACACTGACGACGAGAATGTAATGTTTTATCTTAAAGAGCAAACTGAAAAAAAAAAGGAAGTCTATAGCAAGATGATTAAAAATAGATTCAATTTGTCGAAATCAAAAACAAATCGATGTGTAGATCGATTGGCGAGAAAGGGCTTAATAGTGAAAATTACAGAGTGTCCTAATTGTGGTAGAAAATATAAACGTATTCCTGAAATATGTGAAAACCAAGAATGCTTAGAAGTATTAATACGACAACAAGGACTAAATTCAAACAAGTTAAAATATCCTCATTTCGTAATAAAAACGACTGAGGCAGGTGAAGACTTCGTTAAGATACGTTTTAAGGAATATTACAAAGCATTGCGCTTATACGAGATTAGAATAAATAATATCCGACAGAAAATATCTAAGAAATCAATAAACGAATAAATTTCAATATTAGTTCCGCTACCGAAACTAAGTGTTAGTTCCGCTACCGAAACTAAGTTGAGTGGAAATATTTATAAAGGTAGAAAGAGGAATGTTACATATATCACTATAGGGCCGAATAAGGCAGAATAAACAGGTTTGTTGTCAAAAAGGAGGAATATTGTGTTAAAGTGGGTGGCAATTGTAAATTATGTACACAAAAACGGAGAAATGTTTGGATTAAATAATTTTTTATTTAAATAATGTAAAAATTTTAAAAGATAAAATGTCTACAGGTTAAAAAAGATGAGTTCAAAGGCAATCAAATGGAATCAAATTCAGCACGATAATAATGATCAACAGGAAATTGTTATACCGCAAAACAAAATTCTAAAATTTGATTACGATCGTTTATCAGACTTAGCTAAACGGCAGTTATTTCGATTAGTAAAAAAACTTTCGTTCGAAAAACGCCAAGTACTAGGATCGAACAGGAGATTATATGTCTACGAGATAAACAAGCTTTTAATACACGAAGGAGTTGTTATAGAAAATTAAGCGAACTTTTGAGAAAATGAAAGAAAACTATCCAGAAAAGTTAGTATTTTATAATTGTTTAGGAAAATCAAGATTCGAATAAAGGAAGGGAGAGATATGACAAAACAATGTTGTAACCATTCAAAAGTCTTTTTTCAGACAAATTTTCATAAAGAAAGATTGTATTCTAATATTGAAAATGATAAGTTGGAATGTAAAGAATGCGGTTCTTTAAATTTTGACGGTACTAACGTAGGATACGCTTGCAGAGAATGCGGTGTTGTGATAGAAGAAGAGAAGTTTGATTGTTCTCCTACTCCAAATTACTATAATTCTACGCTAAAAAACGGTTTTGGGAATAAAAAAGGAGAATCTTTGCCTTTCAGGTCTAGATTGCTTAAAAGATTGGATTCGATACCTTCTAACAACGAGGAGAGAGTTAACAAACAAGCTGAGATAGAAGCGAAAAGAATCTTATCCAATTTAAAGCTTCCCGCCTCTTTTAGCCCAATGGTGTGCTACAAATTTCGGAAAATTTTCAAATCGGGACGCGTTAATCGAAGGAACAGAGGGGCAAAGACCTTGATTCCCGCGATTATTTTTTACTGTCTTAAGAGTTGGAATTTTACCGTTAGGATCTCTGAGATTTTAAGCGTCTCAAATCTTGAAAAAAAGAAGTTTAACGCAGTATTGGGAGCAATTCAGAAATTTTTTCTGAATTTCAATAATATCTATTTATCTGGCTGTACCAAAAGCTATGGTGGTACCGATAAAGACGCCTGTATAACGAAATTCAATTCAACCTTGGATTTTCAATGGTATAAACTTTACAACGGAGACCAGAACTACGACAGCGTAGCTTACGGGATTGCCATGGACTCTGAAGATAATTTAGCAATGACGGGAGTATCAGACAACGACGCTTTTGTCTCGATGTATTCGCAATTACCAAGCGAGTTCGCTCTTGCCTGTGATAAGACCAATCCCGTACCCGATGGTTCTTTCAATTTGTCTTGGTCGGAAGCTTTAGACGCTCAAAATTACTCTATATACCAATACGATGACTTAATTACGCAAATAAACGACAGTTTAGCCGAAATAATTCGAGGCAACACCAATCGAACTTATTCTTTTAACAATTACGCCGAAGGGACTTACTATTTTATATCGGTGGCTTTTAATCGATACGGAAACGCATCTTCCAATTGCTTACAAGTAATCGTACAAAGCGTGCCGGGAGAATTTACGCTATTTGAACACGCTGAAGACCCCGATACCGACGGATCAGTTAATTTAACGTGGACCGAATCGATTGGAGCGGATAACTATTCCGTGTATAGGTATAACGGTCAAGGTGAATTTAGTACTTTAGAAATTGGTCCTGATTGGACGTTAATAGAAGAGGAAATTACCGATTTGGATTACGAAATTCAAGATTTAGGAAACGGCGATCACAACTTCTCTATATGCGCCGAAAACGAGGCTGGAGAAAGGTTGTCGAACGCAATTGAAGTTATCGTCAGAAGAGTATCCGATTCTTTTACTTTGTATTCAGACGCAAGTGATCCAGACGACAACGGAAAGTACCAAGTGATTTGGGAAGCCTCAGAGTATACCACTAATTACACGCTCTATTTTTCAGAAAGCTTCATATCTGAGATTAACGGAGGGGTTAAAGTTTTGTTAAACGGATACATACCTGATTTCGTGATGCCAACTTATAGCTATTTAAAGGAGGAAAAAGACGAAGAAAAGTATTATTATCGAGTTCTCGCCGAAAACGATTACGGTTCGTTTTTAAGCAATTGCTTAGAGGTAAAAGTGGAATTCGAAGAGGAAGATAGCGAAGAAACCGAAGAAGATCCGGAAGAAAGTAAGAAGGAACCTCAATTGGATATAATTCCATACGTAACTTTATTTTCAGTAGCAGGTCTTTTCTCAGGTATAGGAACGATCTATTATCTTGGCAAAAAAAGGGGTATATTAAAACGATAAATCACATTTTTTTTTACCTTTTTTTATTTTCATTGTAAAAATTTGAGATGAGATTTCTTAATTTTAATAATAAATCTCTCTCTCACAATTAGCTTTATAAAACGTAAATTTAACATATTTTATCTCTATAATTGCCAATTTGATGAAAAAAAGATTTTTTTATAAATTCAGCGATGATGATTCCGAGTTTTTTTTCATTTTCAATAGCTAAAGAAAATGGTAATTTAAAAACCCAATTAGAAGTTTGTAATGTAGCAAAAATTACTTCTGTTACTCTAAGAAATAATCTCTTGTGGATTAGGCCTATAATTCAAAAGAATAAAAAAAATAAGTTTTAAATATTAAAAATATGATTCATACATATCTTTTTAATTTAATCAAAAGGGGTGAATTTATATGGATTATGATACTAAAAAAATTGTAAGTATTATACTCCTGTTTTTGGGAGTAATATTGATACTAGGGGGAATTTATTACTTAATTTATGGATACCGCATATACACTTTGTACCACTCAGCGATGAGGGAATACGCAATTAGGAATATGTTTGGTGGTGTAGTAGTATTAATTATCGGAGTTGTTTTAATAAGTTTTTTTCACCTGAAACTTCAGAATACCAATAATAACCGAAAAAAATTGTCAATAATAGAAGTGAAAAATTTTATGAAAGACACGAGCAAAACAATATTAGGTATTATTTTAATAGTAATTGGGTTGTTAATAACTCTTTTTATGGGAACCTTTTTCATATTTTTTGGTTTACGTTTGTTATTATATTCAGCATTCAATATTTTATATCATGGGTTTATTACGTTCTTTATATATCCGTTATTAATTGGCGTTGTTATTTTTATTAGTGGAATCATTTTAAAAGAACCTAAGGCAAAAGAAAAATTAGATATTATTACAATTATATTGGGGTCAATCTTCGCAGTAACTTCGCTAATTTCCCTTTTGAGTGTTTTCTGGTTTTTTTCCACTATCGGTTTGGGAATAATTTTTTATTTCCCCCTATCAGCCGTCATTTTTCTTATTAGCGTTTTTTTTATATTTCGTGGTATTATAAAAAAAAAAAAAACAGATGGGAATAATATTTAGTGTTATTGGATTAGGAATCTAATCTCGAATTACAATTTAAGTAGATATCCAAATAATTTTAGTAATAATTTTCCTAAAATTTTCAATAGTAAAAAAAAACAGAAAATATTGAATAATGAGACGATAAAAAGAAAAAATCAATAATTTATTTTTTCTAAATTATTAACAGGAATTCTGAAGAAACTTAATTCAGAGACCCTTTTTTTGTTTAGCTTAACAATTTTTACGGTTTTAATTTTTTCTTTGAATAACTCTGCAGTTTGGACAGACCTTAAAAGGAGGCGTTAATTTAAATCCACAATTATAGCAAATTTTTAATTTATATATCGACTTATCTTGATTAGGATTCGGGAGAATAAAATCCGAAACACCTGTTTTTAGGTATTCTTTCAAATTATTTCTATTTTCGTAAATTATCAAAGATATCAAAATAAAAACTAATGTCAAGAAGAATAAAAGTATAACTATAGGAAAAAGAAGAACATTCATACCACCAAATGCAACAATATGATAACTTATCTCTATAATTATGAAGATAATAAATCCACTAATTATTATAAAGGATATCATGCTTAATTTAAATCCTAAATAACTTGATTTTAATATGTAGATACTACTTACGATAGCAATTGCGCCTAATACGATAAAAAGTGTGTCAATAAATATATTCCAAATAACAAGTAAAATATATTCCAGACCAGACTCCCCCCAAATTGTTGAAGTATTCAAAAATAGAAAACCAATAATACCATTAATCAAAAAATAAAGCCCTAAAAGAAATGTTAAGGATATATTTATTATTTTAAACCTTTTTGGTGATTGAATCGTAAGTAAATTATTTTTATTGTCTATAATTAACCATAATCCAAATATTAAAAAAAAGGTAATTAGCGTGCTGACTAAAATTCTAAAAAAAACATCTATAATCTCTATATCATTAAAGTGTCTTTGATCAAATAACACCATCATTACTTGTAATCCAAAAGAAATTGCTAAAACTCTCCATATAAAAATTAAAATTTGAAATACCTCAACATTTTCTGATGATTTTTTCAAAATTCTCGTCTTGCCGTTTTTTATATGAAGTTAAGATTCTAAAAGATAATTTTATATATAATCTTTCCCCCCCTCTATCATTTTCGTTAAAAATTAAAAGACTTGTCTTGAAGGTCAAAATACTTTCGATTTTTCTTAAAAAATAGATACTATAGATTTATCGAGAGATTATCTGATTTGATAAAACTATAATGATTCGTTATTGATCACTTTTAGGGATTATATTAAGATTAAATATATTTTTTTATTAAATCTAATACATTAAAATAAATCTAAAAATAATTTAACCAAAAATTTGGATACCACGACAATTTGGACAGACCTTAAAAGGAGGTATTAATTTAAATCCACAATTAAAACAAGTTTTCGGCTTTTTTTTTGTTTTTAAGAATTCTTTTATCTCATTTTTATTTAAATATAATAAAAAGAGCCCTATTAATGAAAATAAGAATTGTAAAAAACCTAATGTAACGAAATAAACGATATCAATAGGATATCCTAAAGCCATTACCACAAAAATAGAATTAAAATTTGTAAGAATTAACATAATAGCAAAGAATTTATGTATATATCTTAACAAAGTAGAAGAACGATATGGAATAAATCTGAAACAAATAAAGATTATACTACCTATAAACGATAATGCGCCGTATATCACGTCAATTAAAACAGATAACTTTATGCCATAATAATTCGATTTAAATAACAAGTAGCAATTAATCAACGCGATAAAACTCAGAATCAGAAAAAAAATCCCAGATAATAAATCTAATATAGGTGTAAAACTATACCGACTAGAATTTAAAAAATCTATTCCTGTAACCAGAAACTGCAACCAAGCAATTAAGTTTAAAAAAATAAGTATTTTTACAAATATCTCAATTTTTTTCATTTTAAACATTTTAAGCATATTAATCCTCTTATTCATTTCTTAACATTTACACAGTTATATTTATTTATGTAGAGAAACTTAGATTTACCCTACGATTTTTTTTTGGATTTCCCTACGTCTCATTCCAATAAGCGATTCCCGATACCCAATTATGCCGCCAACTAAGATTAATAAAGCCGGAATAAAAGTAATAAATCCGCCAAATGAAACAATATTCAATCCAATTATAATAAATATAATAATAATCGATATACTAACTATAATTCCTTCAATGAAACAAATAGTACTTCCATCTTTCATACTTTTATTCTCTCCTATTATACACCAATTATAGCGACTATACCAGGTAGCACAATTAATAGTCCAAAAGGTACTAGATGTAACCACCTCAAGTATAAAGACAAAAAAATTATAAAAAGACCATAAATTACATACCAGAGCCCTCCCATCAAACTTAAGCTCAGACCTAATTGGGAGGATTCTGCTTCCCTCCTCGCTTCAATTATTTTCTTCTTTACTTGTTTCTCTGCTTCTCTCCTCTCCTCAATTGACATTCGATCATACTCCTTCTTTTTGTTTAAAACTCCGCTTTTTCAAATAATATCCAATAAATTCTCCAATATATGCAGGCAATATAATAGATAATCCATAGATAGAGTATGAGAATAAATATAAACTAAGAGCCCAAAAAGGAATAAAAAATAACAACATAGGTAATATCAAATATAAAAGGAAAAATATAAAAGGAAAAATAAGTAAAAGGAAATAAATGGCTTCATCTTCCTCGTAAAAAAAATAAGCGTACAATAAGCAATAAGTCAAAGTAAACGAAAAATTGAAGATATTAATAAATAAATACAGCACACTAAGGGATAACATTAAAATTCTAACCAACTCATGTAATATAAAAAAGGAAACGAAAGGTATCACCGTAGTACAGATAATCAAAAAGACATATTTTTTTTCCCAGTATCTTTTTTGTGAAGCCATCTTAAATTTACGAGATTTTTTTGATTATTTACATTTAAGAATTTATCATTCTTTTTAATTTTCTCTTTACTTGTTTTTCTGCTTCTCTCCTCTACATTCGACTATACTCCTTCTTTTTGTTTTAAACCCCGCTTTTTCAAATAATATCCAACGCATTCTCCTATATAGCCTGGCAATATAGTAGAAAACCCATTTAAAGAAAATAAAATTATTATCAAAAAAAGAGAAGAAATAGAAACAAAAAATAATAACATAGGTAATATAAAATAAAAAAAGAAAAATATAAAAGGAAAGCACCACAGCATCATTTTTTTATCATAAAAAATATAAGCATACAATAAACAATAAGCCAAAGCAAACGAAAAATTGAAGATATTATAATATAAATATTGCTCACCAGTCCCTAATATCACTGAATGCAATATCACAGCGAATAGATAAAATAGAAAAAAGGAAACGAAAGGTATTACCGTACTACAAAAAACACAAAAAAGATTAGAAGATTTCCAAGTCTTTTTTTGGGAAGCCATCTTAAATTTAAGAGATTTTTTTGATTTTTTTTATAAAGAATTTATTCTTTATAAAGCTAATTGTGAGAGAGAGATTTATTATTAAAATTAAGAAATCTCATCTCAAATTTTTACAATGAAAATAAAAAAAAGGTAAAAAAAATGTGATTTATCTTCTTAAAATACCTCTTATCAACGGGGCATCTCGTTGACTATGAAGACCCGAGAGACACTTCTCGAAAGTGTTTAAAGTGCGGAAAATTAACGACCTGCGAAACGCAAATTTTTGTTTGTAAGCATTGTGGTTATACGATTGACCGTCAAGTTCAAGCTCCGATCAATATTGCGGAGAAATACATCGAGAAGAAGTTAAATGAATGGGAAGAAAATAAGGATGTAACGAGTTCCGTTCCCGCTGAAAGACAATTGATGAAAACGGTGTTGGGAGAACTCCGTGAGTTCAGAGATCTCATCGTTCGAGATGTAAGTCAAATTGACGAAAGATATAACTTTATATCAGTTACTTCAACTTGACAGAACGGTTAAGGCAACAATAGACAATTAGAATTCAAAAAAACCCAATTCTATTAATTTTAAATCTCTTTTTAGAATTAAAAAAATATAAAACAATAGTATTAGCTTTTAGTAATAACCTGCGATTTATCTTTAATAGGATTTTTACGCTCTTTAGGAATTTCATATCGAGTTCTAAAAATAGTTATCTCGGGTGGTGTCATAGTTAATAATTGTTGAGCAATCTTAGGATATTGTGCTATAAATATAAATTCTTCTTGAACTAAAGGCTTTTGTTTATGTACATTAGCATACCTGACGAGTTCAAGGATTTGCCGAGCTTCTTCCTCATCCTTGAATTTTAAATTGAAATTTTTATAAATGTGTTTAAAAGAACTAATTTTAGAATATTCTCCCGTAGTGATTTTGCGGATGTATTAGGAATAGTAGCTATAATAGTTGCAATAATAGGATTTATCTTTGAATCTTTAATACTAGGCGTAGTTGCAATAGTTATAGCGTTAATAGGGATGTATCTAGGAAGAGATGCTGAGAGAAAAAACATTTTTTGTATAATAGGATTAATTCTAGGGATAATTTGTTTGATTTATGGTATAGTTGTGCTTATTGTGCATTTAACAAGAATACAACCAAGTCAAGCAAAAAAATAAATTCTTGGGAAAGGATCAGAAATGATTTCGACCTACTCGACAATGAGCCCCACGAGGAAAGTTAGTGGTATCCCGGATGTGAGAATGGGGGAAGGTTCAGCGGGCAGAGGATGTAGGAAAAAGCGAATGCCACTTTGTAATGAAGTGGATAAGGCTGTAGTTATGGTATAGGACTACAGAGATACCCAACTTGAAAGAGTGCTGACTTCCGAAACAGGTCTTAACGAAAGAGAAGTATTGAAAAGTCTTAACCGGAGGAGAAGTTAAACGATGAGTGAACTCATTGAACAGAACAATGGGCGTGTTGGACTCAAGCGACACGTAAGACGGCTTCAAGAACGGATCTTTCGAGCAACCCGATATTTCCTATAGAAACATCCAAGGTGACTTGGATTGTTTCGGGGGGATTATGAGAAATATGAACCAAAGGAACATGGTGACATGTACGGGTTCTTAAGGCGCGAGCCCCGTGCAGGGAAACTTGCACGCGGGGTTCCTAAAAGAGGAAGAGGATGGTAACATCCTCTCCTTATTTAACTGAATTTTTATTTCTTAAGTGTAGGTGAGCTTCCACATTCACGATAATCTCCGTTCAACATTATAAGCCTTACGGCAGAATCTGCAATCCAATCGTGTGTACCATATGAGTTATGGTCTCCGTCCATAGTAAAACAATATCCCCCCTACTTTACGTTCATTCGTATTACATATCTTTTCGCCAATAAAGGGGCTGTTGTAAAAACCTTTTGCTTTACTAGAATGTTGAAATACTAAGGAAATTGGTAGTATTATAGTAACTAAGAGGATCGCTAAAAGAATTGGACGTTTGTACTTTTTTTATCACTTGTTTTTATCACCTTATTCCTTTTTTATTCCTTTTTTAATTTTTTCTTAAATTGTGTTTTGAAACTTTTTAGTTAGATTTTTTTTTAGATTTCTTTTATAGGTATTCTCCCAACGGTAAAAGAGCAATCAAACAAGTACCTAAATACTTTTTTTTGGTAGCAACTATTTTCTTAATTTCTTCTGAAGCGAATGTATCAGCATTTATTATAAAATAACAAATTTTAGATTTGTAACTGATTTTGGTATTTTTTTGATTGAATTATTTCTTATATCGAGATGTTTAAGAGATGTAAGCTCGCCAATATCCTCTGGAATCTGCGTTATCCGATTTCTATATAAGTCCAAAACCTTTAACGATTTTAAATTGGTTATTGATTTTGGAATTTTTTTAATTGAATTATAACTTATATCGAGATGTCTAAGAGATTTAAGCTCGCCAATATCCTCTGGAATCTGCGTTATCCCATTTCTATTTAATTTCAAAACCTCTAACGATTTTAAATTGGTTATTGACTTAGGAATTTTATTGATTAGATTCCAGCTTAAGTCGAGATGTTTAAGAGATGTAAGCTCGCCAATAGACTTAGGTATAACTTTTATATACTGAGATGATAATAAAAGTGTCTCAAGAAATTTTAAAGAATAAATTTGTTCGGGAAAGATGCATATCGACACAATTTCTGGATCAAAAACATAGATTTCTACTATGTGTCCTGCGTCATCTATTTTATAAAATAACATTACATGTGGATCAAATACTTTATCGCTTGTTTTTGCTTTCTCTAATTTAAACCCTGTGAGAATTTCTAATAGTCCTAAGACAGGCGCTTCGTGTTTTTCTACGCCCTCCTTAACGTATTTTCGTGCGTAATGTCGTTTAGCAATTGAAAATACCCAATTAGGCATAAATTTTAATTTATTACCATTTAAATTAAGATATTCTAGCCGACGAAGCGAACCTAACGATTTTGGTAATTTTTTTAAACCTGTACCTTCCAATCTTAGATACCTCAATTTAGAGAGTAAACCTATTGACTCTGGAAGGATCTTTAATTGAAAGCTAAGATCTAACCCGGTTATATGCCCGTCTCTTACCGAATAATAAAGCGATCCATCACTATCTTTATGATAAATAAGTTCGTAGATTGAATTACAAGAGTCGAAATATGAAGTATCAAAACCGACGTTTTGATCATAGAGTTCGTAGATCACGAAGAGAACTTGTAGATCAAGAAGAAATCTCACTTCGTCCCTAACAATACCGTAAATCGTCGATAGCCTATCTAATAGATCGTTCTTCAGCGTCCTAATTTGATTATCGCCAGAATTCGCAATTAACTCAAGTAAAGTCTTCAATACGACCACAGATTTCTCTTGGAAAATCGCTGATTTTAATGGAGCATAACCTTTTTTTGGAAAATGTTGCGCAAGTTCATTAGCAGCCGCGGCCCTAATCAACGGCTCTTCGTCGGAAATTAGGCAATTCTCAAGAATTCTAAACGTTCTTCTTCTATTTTGAACCGCTAATTTCCCAAGCATTTTTACGCTTTCAATTCTGAAATTAACATTACCGCTTTCCTCAATTATAGTAATTAAGCGATACGTTGCTTCTGCTCTATTTATATTACTTCTCGTAAAATCGAGGTAGATTCTTTCAGGTGTTAGCTCTTCGTTCAATTTTATATCCTCTTGTTAAATCGTAATTTTACCAAGTGGTTATTTCTCTTCAAATATTAATTAAAAATTCAAGTATTTAAATGTACTAAGATCAATGGTTTCATAATTCTCTATCGTTTAATTTAATACATAAAAATTAAGTATATAAATAAATTAAAAAAAAAAAATTCAATCTAAATTATTTCTCTTTAGTAATCCAATGCTTTTTACTCCTCCACCTTCTTATAAGTCCAGACGAATAACACGGGTACCACCGACAACGATATAACGGGGGCTAATACTCCTATAGCCAACATCATAGACATACTTTCTCCTTCCACGTAATGTTCGGCTAATGCTTCTTCTTTCTGCCATAACGGTTTTTTTTGGATCTTCTCGATAGGCACAGCTTTTTTATGAGGAGCAGTTAACCTATCTTTATGAGGATGTCTTCCTGCCCAAGTACGGTCGCTAATCGTGTCTTCACGCTCATCCATTTTGGCGCGTTTTGAAACCCACAGAATAGCACATGCTGTGTAGAAAGCAGCCCACATCGCGAGCTCTTTAGCTCTCGCTCCCGATATAGCTTCGTCTTTAGCAGGGTCTTGTTTAAGGTTTATAGCGGCGTTTGGATGACCAGAAGATAAATCACCATTCGTAGCGTCTCCGTCTTTATCATACGCGAGATACGTCATTTCAGCCATAGACCAAGTCGCCAACCAAGGATTTAATGGGTAAATACTAGATGCTAACCCTTGAGGATCGATAATTGACTAATCAGGACCTCCATTTGTAAATCTAGTTATACTAAAGTGGGTATCTTTATCGACGTAAAAATCCCAAGGGATATGGCTGGTAAACGGATTACCGGGTATTGTAACGTGTGAGGGATGTGCAACATCGGCGATGTAGTGAGCCATCCCACCTAGACAAAGAGCGGCAGACTCGAATTTGCCTTTTATAGTAACTGCTTGTTCTCCTTCTCCTACAGTCTTCTCGAATTTTAAGTAATATATAGCGTCACCTGCCGCTTGAAGCGCGTAATCTGCGGCTTCTGTATCACTTGGGATAAAATATCCCACATCTTCTCCTTGGTACGAACCAGTCTTTTCGTACTTAAAGTAGAAAGAATGTTGACCAGGACCCTTGTTACCTATCCATGCTGCAGTGTGATCCGAAACATATTCTGCTTTAATATGTCCATTGTTAGAAAAAACTTTTTTGCCATCCCAATCTGGATATCTTGTACCATGAAGAAAGTACACGTACCTTCTAGCTTTTAAATACGTCTCATCTGTCATCCTAGGAAAATTATTTTGATCATTGGTGAAGTATGCATAGTGATCACCAACTGACTTTTTTCCATCTACCCAATCTTTAAAAGGCGCGGCGTTTTCAGCGTAATCGGCACTAGAGTAACTTTGAAACAGCCATTGTGAAACATATTTACGATAATCTCCGTTCAACATTATAAGCCTTACGGCAGAATCTGCAATCCAATCGTGCGTACCATACGAGTTATAGTTTCCGTCCGTAGTAAAACAATATCCTGCTACTATACGTTCATTCGTCAACGTCCTTGATCCTCTATAGGGGGAGTTTCGAAAACCTTTTGCATTACTAGAATGTCGAAATACTAAGGAAATTGGTAGTATTATAGTAATTAAGAGGATCGCTAAAAGAATTGGACGTTTGTACTTTTTTATCACTTGTTTTTATCACCTTTATCATTTTTTATTCTTTTTTTAATTTTTTCTCAATAATTTTTTCTTAAATTGTGTTTTGAAACTTTTTAGTTAGATTTTTTTTATAGGATATTCTCCCGAGCTCTAACGAAAGAGCGTTTATTTTTCGGGAGTTAATTTGTTTTATTAATAATTTTCTCGTCTTTTTTTTAACCGTTCTTTTTAATCTGTTATTAAGTTTTGAAATCTTAAAATTATAAAAAAAAAAATAAATATTTAGAGTATTAATTTTCGTCACCTTCTTCTACGTAATACACATCCATCGGTGGATCTTGGAATGGGTCCGTAATAATTCCGGTACCTTTCGCAAGAAACGACGAAAGGAGCCCTGGCGCTATGTGGTAATAACCAGTGTTGCGCAAAAACGTCTCCAAACAGAGCATCGACATCATGATCGTAAAACCCGTGTAAAAACCCAGTATTTTGGTTACGGGTCTTTGACCTGTAGTGCTTAATCCCGCTAAAAAACCGCCAGAATTGCCCATTGCGCCTATTCCAGTGAACTTAGATTCTTGCTTAGAGCCTCCTATGAAGTTCAGTATGAACCCTAGCCCAAGATTCGTAACAAAGAACATCGCTAAGTCCATCGGCGTTTTAGCCAAATCCTCGTATGGCATGTCTAAGTCGGGTAACCCGTCTGGTCTTTCGCCAAAGAATAGAAATCCGGGATTACCGGGAATGAGTTCTAAAGTGAGAATTTTTAGGGGATCCATGTATAGCATCAACGCTAAACTTATGAGAGCTGAGATTTTAGCGAACTTCTTTAGGAAGTTAAGACCCATGCTCGCTTTAAACATGTTTTTGAGCGACGATATTTGCTTCACTATGAGAAACATTACTGACGATAACAACATATTGAGGAATAATCCTAACATAGCTCCAGGATCGCCTTCGTTTAGAAAAGAAAGAAATCCTAGCACAGTGTACACCAAGTCCGTTATAGCAACCCCTGCGGCGATAACTCTTGCTATTGTGTATCTTTTTGCTATAGCCGCCGTAGCCGCCGCCATCATTAAAACCATTACAATAATAGATTTGTAAGTGCCAAATGACGATAACCATGGATTATCGCTTTGAACCAAAGACGCTCCTCCGAAGGCAGTGCTTCGCATGCGTTCGAAACTACCGGTAAACCAAATTTTATGCAAAGCGTCAAGCGTATCTGTATTACTGCAATTGTCGGTTATTTCAAAACTTATTTCCCAAGCTCCAGGAGCCCAGTCGCAGTTCCAATATTCGTCCCATTCGTAAGAATATACTCCAACGCCTCCTAAAGTTGATAAATCCACATAGTACATATCTGCTTGTAAGTCTTCGTCGTACCCATACCAAGCCATGTCTAACTCAACCTCTAAATCGTCTGATATTCTGGTCAACGTTAACTTAGGAATAAATTCGAACTCTTCATCGTTCCATTCGTACGTATCCTCGTGAGAACCGTCGGGATCCCTTACCCAAACCCAGTAGCGCATAACATGCTCGGAACAAATGGGCTGAATTACCTCGTAATTAGGCAAAAATGGAAGGAAAACCGAAAGTGGTGATAATACATCATCGTAATTCCACGACCGAGGCCAAACAAGTTCTTCTACCCTATAATTTACTATTTTTGGAGTGTGTCCGTCGTCTGCTACGCTTCTAACGAATATATCGTAAAAAGTATTGGTAAAATCGTCTCTATTAAACAAAATAGAACGATTTCCATCGCTTAAAAGCGCATCGAAATAATAGAAAACGTAAGTATCGTTTTCAAAATCAAAGTAATCTGAAAAGTCAAGCGAAACCGAATAAGTAGTGAAAGTCTTATTGAATAAGGCCGAGTCCTCGTCAATGGTATCGTATGCAAAGGAATTCACTTCTGTCATCTCAAAAGTATCAAAGCTACCATCTGGAAGTAAGACTGTTAAATTAACGCTCTCTGGGACTAATCCATCTATAAGCTCGCATCCCGTAACGTTAATAGTGAATTCGTCAAACTCCCATCCGGATAAATCTCTGGGCATCGTATAAAATAAATAAGGCTTGAGATCGCCTAAGTAAGGTCCTGGTTGATAATGAGCTCCCGTATTATATAAAGGCCACTTAAAAACTTTACCATCTCCCTCATCGGGGTCGTTCTTCGCTTCAAACGAATAAAACCACTGACCTTTACGCTCGTTTTCGGTAAATTCGGTCTCAAAATCAATCGTCTTATTGTATTCCACGCCGTCTTCGTAATCGTCATATCCTTCTGAACGCTTTTGCATAGAGTACGTGTAAAAGTTGTTTTTAGGGCTAAATAAACGAAGTTTTACGTATTCGGGTTCGTATTCGTTTGAGTATGTAGTAGAAAAATCGTAACTTGAAGTATTACCTATCTGATCAAAATTACAATGTAAATTAGGTGGAATGATCTCATCTTCAAGATCAGGATCACTGTAGCTAATATCGTCCATTTTAAAATCTGTATCAAGTACAGGGAAATATAAGTCGAAATATCTCCAATATTTCCAATTTATCCACGATTCAATTTGAACAGAGAATTCATCGACTCCTAAACTAACCAACGCAATACAAGTATCTTTGCTATACTCACACCACCATTGTACGTTATAATGAGAATTCATGTCTGAAAAATCACCTAATACGCTTAATGCAACACCTATCGCAAAATATATTGGTACGGTAGTGATAATTTCGATGGCGAGCATTATGTAAATCAGCCCCAAAAGGATGGCGCGGATTATCAGCCACAGAAAGTCTCCGAGATATGTAAGAATCAACATGACGAGGTACATTATGGCAACAATGATGTAAGCTATTACAATATCGATCCATTCCCCGACTACTCTTATATAGGGCGCAACCATCCCGTACAAGTCGTAAAGCACATCAATACCACCATCTTGACCTATTTGTCTTCCCAAATCGTATCCAGGATCTCCAGTATAGTCCGATCTCTTCCATTGGTCCAATACAGCTTTGCCAAATCTTATTATAACGTTATCTTCTTGGTCTTCTTCACCCTCTTCGTCTAACCAATCGTAAGGGTTGTAATCGGTGTAGAAGGGTATCTCCCCTGCGTCGCTGTTTTCGAACACGTTCTCCCACGGAATTGTTTTGATAGCGTCCGAAGGTAAGTTCATGTCCACTGCCCTAACATCGTCTAATTTTGTGCATATGTAGGCGTAAAGCACCTCGGTCTCGACGGACAGTTCCTTAGTGGAGTTATCGTACGTCTCGTTCACGACGCAGGTTAACAAAAGGTCGTTCAACACTTCTTCCGCGTCGATTGGGCTAATTTCTTTGCGAATTAACACCGCATCCACGTAATTCGTTGCGCCGTCCGAGTTACTATCGTGGTTCCGAGCAGCCGACCCAAATTCGAAGCAATCTTCCTTGTACAATTTAGTGCTCTCTATCTCGCCTCTCTGAACGTACCCGTTTAACTTAGTGTTCGCAAACAGAGCGGTTGAGAGAACGATAGCGTTCGAACCTTCCACAAAGGGCGAGCCGCTCGAAGGGTTATCGTTCACGAACAGCTCAACAACGGTGAGCTTCTGCTTTTCTCGATAATGCCCGTTGAAACTCGTGTCGTTCTTCTCGTATATCGCAATGGTGTTCGCCTTTTCTACGGCTTTCGTGGTCAATTTTACCTCGATCATCGCGTCGTCGTCTTCGTATTCTGTCTCGATTTCCGAGTTGTAGTCGTAATCTTCTAACAGGTCGAATTCTACGTTTCTTTCGTTTAAAATTCGGTAATTTAATTGTTCGTCTTTAGGTCTGTGCCAAACTTGATAAGAAAAATCCACCGACTCCTGCTCGTCGTCCACGTCAAAGTAGAACACGCATCCGTCGTCTTCGTATTCTTCGTTGTCTTCGAAAACCGCTTCCTCGTCGAACCTGTATTCTTCTTCGTCATCTGTGGTAAAAGTCTTTTCTTTATGGTAAGCCTTGGTGGGTAGCGTACAATAGCTCATTAGCATTCCGTTATACTCAAACGATATTATTCCTTGTAGCCGTAGTCGGTCGTCTTCCGTGTCTTTTAAAAATCCTACGATTCTTTCGTCGTCGTAATCCCTCGCTCTTAAAAATTCGATTTCTACAATTAAGTTATGAGTAGGATCTGTATCCTTACTATCCCAAGTGCCATCGCCATCGGTATCTGGCGATACGGGATTGGTCTTTACGTTGTCAGGACCCCACCACCCGTAGATCTCGTCGTAATCGCTAATATCGTCGTTGTCTGTGTCATCAGTTAAAGGATCTGTGATCCACGCGTCCCATTCGCTTAAGTCTTGTGGTTCTCTCCAACTATCAACTATAATGTAATATTCAGCCAAAGTGAAATTGCATATATTGTTGGCGTAATAATATTCAGTGGTAGTGATCTCGATCAATAATTGATAATTGCCATAGTATTCTGAGATGGAACCATTGTTTAAATAGTCGGTTAGATCGAGTTCAATAGGGTCGTACCAACTTTGGTAAGTCCAGTTGTTATAAATTTCGTAGGAATTATCTACCAGAATCGCATCGTCAATTCTGCCGTCGATCTCTTCTTTTATAAGTTTTACTTTGATATCTCCCAAGTCAGATTCTTCGTATGGTCCTTGAGGAGCTGCGTCGTTTTCAAGAGATATTTTCAAATCAGCGTCGTCAACCCTTCCGATTTGCGGAATTTCTAACCAAAACTCTTCAGTAATGGTATTATTAACGTTATATTCGTTCACCGTCAAATTATCGTACCAGTAACTGTCAGCGAAATCAATGGTGTATTCACCTTCTACGAAGTAAGCGCATTCCACGCCGTCCATAATGTCGTCGTTGTCAAAGTCGTCGTCGCACGGATCGAGATATCTGGAAGCCTCGATTTCGAATTGTTCAAGTAAGGCACTCGTAGAAGTATCGTTGATCTTTATTACGTAAGTACCTTTGTAATTGAAGCTTTCAGTTAGATTCATCTTGTCGATAACATCTCTAATATCTACTACCTGACTAACGTACCTTTGAGCCGTGCCGTTGGAAGTAAAATTGAACAGTCTAAGATTTTCTTCTTTCTTGTATATTTCAATTTCAAGATCTGGTACGTTTTCAGTTCCGTATCCCGCGCCATTGTCAGCCGATTCGTTAAACTCTCCAAAGGTTATAATAAAAGCAATTTGGGCTGCGTCTACATTCTTACAATTTTCTTCGAATGTAAGAGAAACAGGTCTTTTCAATTGCTTTTTGTCTTCAATTTCGTACTTGTAAGTAGTGAGTTCTGCGCCATCTCCTATAAAGTCGTGGTCAGTATCTTGGGAAAGCGGATTTGTAATAAAGCCCATTCCCCACCCTCTAACTTCTGATCCATCTCCAATTCCATCACCATCGGTGTCCGTTTCGTTAGTATTCGTTCCAAGCTGAACTTCCTCGTAATCTGTCAGTCCATCCTCGTCGCCGTCAATCTTTATGGGATACGGGTCTTCTCCGTCAAGCAATTTGTCGTTGTCGGTATCTGGATTTCTGGGGTCTGAGCCCGCCAAATATTCGTCGTAATCGTCCAGTCCATCGTTATCCGTATCGCTTACAAGGGGGTTGCTGTCCACATGTATGGTACCCGTCATTTCTGTGGTAATATTCCAGCCAAAGAACTCAAATCCGTCCGATAACCAATCATTGTCGGAAGTCCACATACGAGGATCCGTGCCTAACTTAGTTTCTCCAATTCCCGTTTCGTTGTTGTATCCATCCCAGAGACCATCTCCGTCCGTATCTACATCCAGATAACTGGTGTTGGATACTCCCATCTCGTAAAAATCAAGCAATTGGTCTCCGTCCGCGTCGCTGTATTGCGTAATGTTCTGGTTGTGTAGTTCTAAGTGAGCCTCGAATTCGTTCGATACTCCATTAGAGTTCGAATCGATAAAACTGCTGATAGTGGTCGTGCCGAACCCTGCCATTCCAGAGGAATCCACCACTTTGACGTGAACCTTGTACACCATCGTGCTCTCCACCTTGTAATTAATGGTATGTGAGGTATCCTGATTATAGGCGTGAGCGGTATAAATCTCGTTATCGGTTTCGAAAATAGTCCAATAGAAGTCTAACTCGTTCGTATCTTCGAAAGAATCGAACCCATAAGCCGTTAATGTTAGCTTCCCCGCCTCGTCATCTCCGTTGTGTTGTCCGTCTCCTGGAGCTCCACTATACGCGTAGCTACTCAATAATACCGTGGGAGCGTAATTGTCCACGAAAATAGTGATGTTCTTAGCAGCGACCTGACCGTTAGAATCTTCCACTTGAAGGGAATAATTGTACTTTCCTTCTTCTAACAATACTACGGGTTTCCTATCGGTCGAAAACTTGTACTCGGAAGATTGCGCGGTGGAATTGTACCACCTATATTGCAAGGTTAAATCGTCCAAATAGCTGTCGTACGCTTCGACTTCGAGTGTAATCGCTTGTCCTTCGAGCCCTTGAAAGCTGAAAGGACCTCTTATCTCTGGAGGAGTTTCCAAAACGGTGATGTTTTTAAGGTCGGTAAAAGTGTTTCCGAATTGGTCTTGAATAAACAAAGTAATGTTGTAGACTCCTGATTTAGAATATTTATGTTCTGGATTCTTATCAAACGCAAGGTTTCCATCCCCGAAATTCCACATAAATCGCAAAGACGAGTTGGAAATAATAGAGTTTAAGTTCCCTACTTTTGAAGTAAATCGAACCAATTCGTCTTCGGTCGTGGCGTTAGGGAAGTTTCCAATCTTACCCCAAGGTACTCTGTTAGTGATGTTGATAACTTCTCCGGATTTAGTGGTGCTGAACCCGTCGTCAGCCGTCATTGTAACTAAAAATTCGCCTTGACAATCAAACGTATGGTTGCTGGAATACCAATAATTGTATTCGCTCGACATGTTGGCAACGTGATTAAGCTCATCTAAGTTGTTATCGTATCCGTAGTTAGCAATCACATCCTTCCATTGGTACGTAACGTTCAAGTCTTTTAGGTGCAATTCAAACCCAGAAGTCGATTCTCGATATCCTGCAAACATAATTAAAACTTCGTACTTAGAATTGAAAAAATCGGTCGTATTGAAAGTAAAACTATTGCCGTAAAAATCTTCGGTATCGGTCAAAATTTCCTCTATTTCAACCCAATCGTTCGCATTATAGTCAAATATATTAACTGAGACATTTTCTTCTAAATTTGTCTTAAAGCGATACTGTATCTCCGCAGATTTAAACGACCTGAAGCGGTTCATTTCTTCCAGCTCAAGGGTAAAAGTCTGGTTTAACAAGTGGTTCGGAACGGAATTGTCGTAGTCATTCTCCCAATGAAAGTTCACGGCATCATAATAATACTTATAACCCTGTTGCGTCCTTCCCGTCATAAATAATAGACGGCCAAGGTAGCTCGCGTCGTCGTAAAACCCAAGGTTGTTTCCTCTCTGAACTCCGTCTATCCAAATGTCGAAAGTGTCGGTTCCACAATTAAAATCGATTTTAATATAATACCAAATGTTATCTCCCGGAAAATCGTATATTTTGTCCCAATCGTCGCCGTGCTTGTAATCTAAATCGTCTCCGTTAATCGCCATGTAGATTTTTTTGTAAGATCCTTGATAAAACCGGATTTCCAATCCTTCAGATACATCGGTACCTCTTAACCAGAAAGAGACAACCCCAGAAGTCCTGCTTCCAAAAGTTCTATATAAACTACAATCCTCGTCGTCGTCGTAATCTTTCATTTTTACAATTCCCTTATGACCATCTTTAGTGTCATCAGACCAGTATACCTCCGTGTTTTCTGGGTCGATTTTAACCCAACCGTCCATATTTTCGTCGAAAGTGTAAGAAGCCCTGTAAATATTAGTGGATATGGAGTCAAAGACGGAATAGTCGCCATCTATGGCTTCTATCTTGGTTCTTATCGGATTGCTAACGAAATAGTATGGAGTGTAAGTGTAGATTATTTTCAGTTGATCGAGGTACAGTTCAAAATTTTCGGTAGAATTAATTGCTTCCAGTTTAACCTTTACCTGATACCCAGAATCGAAAAAGTCGCAATATTTAACGGTATCCGTGTAATTAACTGTCTGATTAACTATTACGAGCACTTGTTCGTATCTTACTAACGGAATGGAATAACTGAAGGCAAAGAAATCGGTGTTAGAGTTAGAATTGATCAATACCCAACTAGAAGAAGTGAAGTTGTACAAGAATAAGTCCACCACTTGACTTTGATTAGTTTTATATCTACACATGAAGTCAATCGAATCTACTCGGTCGCCAACGTCTACATGTTCCATGTCAAATGTTGTCGTGAAATTCGCTTTAAAATTGCTGGAATTGAAGGTGGTGTAGTCGTTCTCTTTAGCAAGGTCTCCTGCCCAGTCCGAACTCCCCGTTATGTTGGAAAAATCGTTTGGTGGGTCGGGTACATCATCGTATATAGGTTTTTCGCGAGATTTTTCCCACGAATATTCGAGTTTTAGTTTATCGAGGTCAAATTCAAACGCCGAGTCGTTAATGGCTCTAATTTTTGCTTTTGTTCCAAAATATTCGTTGTAAAAGTCGGACATTTCAATTGGTATTGAATAAGTCTCGTTCGCAAATTCGAAACGCGTAGACGAGTCAACCAAAACGAATTGGTCAGAAGTGTAGTTATAAAGGTAAATGTCTACTACTTGCGATACGTTAGTCTTGCAACTGTACAAAAGTTTTAGAGATTCTAATTTATCGTTCGGCGCTATTCCATTCATCTTGAAATCCGCAATAAGCTCTAATAAAAATTCGTTAATACACAGCATGTCAACTTGCAATTCGAAATCTTGTTCACTATTGCTTCCGAAGAATCTTACTAGCACTTTATTATTTTGATATCGATACGACTCGTTTAATTCGAAATAATGATCAGCAAAGGAATCGTAATTTGAATCGTCTATTAAATCCCATTGTCCTATTTCGTCGTTCCAGATGCAAAAATCAACGGGTTGGCTAATATCTGTCTTATAAGAATAATGAAGGACAGAATTATCTAAATCTCCTTCGAATTCTATTTCAGAAGTAAAGTTAAGAACTGCTGGAGCGGCATCTCTTTCCCAGAAAGCGTGTACAAAGACGATCTCAACGAATGCCCACCCGGTATTATAACCGTATAGACTGACTATTGTGCCGTTTATATCCTCCTGATCTAAATCTAACCCAGTCCACTCTTTATATTGGTACGTGTAAGAAGTTGAAGGGTTTATAGTCTTTGCCGATAGCCAACCGCTGCTCGGAAAATACGGATTGACGCTAATCCTCTTGCCGTCCCCCAACCATTTTCTGGAACAAAGCCACATTCTGACCGTGGAAACCTTTGCTCCTTCTTCCAAGACGGGATCAGTCATGTAAAACTGATCGAAGGCATTACCAGTTGTATAAATTGTCTGCCCATCCAACGGACCTCCGTAATACCATTCGTCAACTCGCGAATAGTGAAGAGTAGCGCCACTCCAAGTTATATAATGGTCGCCGTTAGGTTGCATGATAAAAGAACCTTCCGCATAGGCAAGGTAATCCGAAGAATCGATAGATGTAAAATTTCCATCTAATTTAGTCAAATCTCCATATATATCTAAAGAACCCTTGTAAAAAGCAAAATCGTCTGATTTCGCAATCCTACGAAACACATCGGGAATAAATTCCGCGTAATCGTAATCTTGCGAAGTTAAATCTCCTTCCCAGTTCGAGTTTCCTGTCAGAGAAAAATCACCAGGAGGATCGGGAACGTTAAAAAACTCGAAATAGTTTAAATCAGAGGAGTACGCAGAATAATACTCTAACCTAAATTGGTCTAAATAAAATTCTACTCCCACCGTGTCGTTTTCCGCTTCTATTTTTGCTAACAATTCGTTCTCTTCGCTAATAAATTCGCTACTTAGTACGGAATACTTGTTCTTGTACCAGTTTCCGTTAACGGTGCTCGAATCTAAAAGAACCCACGATTGTCCCGTGTAATTGTAAAGGATTAAGTTGATTAATTGCGAAAACTTTGAACCATACCCGTATACCAACTTTAGGTACTTTATAACTTGCTCTTGCTCAAGGTCCAATTTAAGCGAAACCGTGAAGTTTAGCGCAACCTTTAGATTCACTTTTAATTTTTCGAGATAAAGTTCGAATTCTTCATCAGATTTCTCAGCGTAAAAATTAATTAATACATCGTTGGTGCTATTCCAATAAGCATTGCTTAAGGTCTTGAAAACGGTTTCAAAAGAAGAGTAAGTGGAATTGTCTATCAAATCCCACTGAGAAGTGTTGAAGTTAAAAACTCTTACTTCCACAGGAGTAGATACATTGCATTTAAGGGAATATTCTAGCGAAAGTGCGTTAATGGTCTCACCGCCATCGTCAAATTGAATTTTAGAAGTAAAGTTAACCTTTGTGGGGATTGGATTTCGATTGTCTCCTAAAGTATAATTACTATAAGCAGTATAACCCAAAGCATCGATGTAATTGTCTGCTGTGTGAGAATGTCCCGACACGGTGTTAAACCTGTTAATAGAATTAGCGGAATTTACAAAATCGCAGGTATCTATATAAGTACCATCCAGATAGAAATCGTATTGATTGTTGTCCCAATCCACGTCTAAATAGATGTGATACCATTGTTCGTCGTAATCGTTGTAAATCGTGTGTAAAGAACCATCGTAATATCTAATCGTATCGTCTGTCTCGTAAAATTGAATTACAATAACATCGGTGGTAGTGCTGGTGTACCAATACAAATATCCTCTATAATTTTCGTCCGGGTAATACCAAATCTCTATATCCGTAGTAATCTCCGATAATTCGGTTTTAGAAATCCCACATCCTCCCGCTACATTGTTGTCGTCTATGTGAATCACATCGTAATGCCCCTGATACATAGTTTCTCTTGTAACCACAGCACTTCCAGTTTCAGTTTCTACCCAAGAATCCCATTCAGCACCGTTGCTATAACTTGCGTAATAATTTCCAAGTACAAAAGAAGAGTCTTTAATAACTGTGTAATTTCCATCTATGTTCTGGTACTCGCCAACTGTCTCAGCAGTTCCATTGTAAAAAGTTATATCGCCGTGATTAGCCAAATAAGAGTTTTCTGCCGTAAATTCAGAGCTAACACTGTCTTGATATTTTAAATCATCGTATTTGTCTAAAGTACCATTTGTTAAGGTAAAATCGGCTTCTTCTGGAACGTAATAGGACTTAAAATCTGCCACAGAATAATCGGTTAAAGAAAATATCTGGTCAAAATCTGAAATGGAGGCGAAAAAGGTAATTTCGTGAACCGTGGTGCCAAAGTTTTGGATGTATGCGTCTAACTTAGGCGAGAGGTTCTGGAACTCGATTCCGTCTTGCGTAGTAAACAAAACGGTGAGCTCGCTGCTCCCCCCATCGTCGTCTACAACACCAGCAATCAACCAGTTCGAAGCGTCTACGCAATTTAAGATAGAAAGTTCGGTTAAGTTCAATCGCTCTTCTAAAAAGTCGATTAAGTCAACTATGGGATAAATAGTATAAGAAAAATCTAAATTAACGGGAAAAGTATTGTTTCCGTAAGAGTCTTCCATTATTAAGTAATTAGCCGTTATATTAACGTAAATTTTGTTGTTATCTTCGAATACTTCAACAGTGTAATTAACCGTTCCAAAAGAATATTCTTCCGTAAAACTATCTTGGATCGGTAAGCTATCAGTGCAATTAATTTCTATCAACGAATTTACCGAGTAATTCACCGTCACATTTAGGTTGTCTAACGATGGGTCAAACGTAGTGGCATTTAACGTTATAGGGTACATAAACGTGTAAGAACTCGAATCGAACCAATGGGGATTCAATTCGAATTCGTGATACCCGTGATTGCTTCCGTCTCCGTAGATTTTCGGACTCGATAAAACCAACTCTCGACCATCTAGAAACCTTAAGCGAACGTAAGATTTAAACCAAGAGTTGGTAGGTAATTCAGTAGAGTTCACCTTTACTCTCCAAACCTTTGATAAGGTCATGGCGAGCGAGGTTTTATTGCTCACAACCGAGTTCTCTTCGGACCCCTCAAAAGTTATATGCTCTGAAAATTCCTCATCGTCGTTTGCAACTACTTCAAAAGTAAAGTTTGCCTCCTTGTTTACGCTATTCCTATAAACCTCAAAGGACGCGTCTGCGAGAACGTTAGCGTCCCATATTGAGATTAAAGGATCCACGTTTTCCACGTGTATTCCCACCAAATCGGAATCGCTTGCGCCTTCGGGATCTTCGACCAGTGCGTACACGTTTCCGTCCCAGTCGTCTTTAAAGATCTGCGAGGCTTTCCAACCCGCGTTTGCGTAAGTACTTGGGTTAAACGGATCGAATTCGCCTCCATCTCTACCCCAAGAGTAGCTTAATCTCGCCCAATCTGAGAGGTCGTCAAAAGTCTCGGTATTAAACACTATGGTCTCTCCTTCGTTTATCGTAATATTGTGATCGCTCGAAACGATATTTAAGTCAGGATAAGTATTGTGAATTAAAACTATTTTGGTACAAGAATCGGTCGCTCCGTTGTCGTCTTGCGCCGTTAAATTGACGCAATACACTCCCGAAGTAAGATATGTATGCTCCACGTATTTACCGCAATCCGTAGCCCCATCGCCGAATTGCCACACAAAGCTCATGGACTCTATATCTGATTCTGTATCGACCGTATCGGCTGCGGAAAACAAAACTTTCGTCTTCTCGGGATAAGACACTAAAGGTATTTTGTTCATCCCTATCTCGTACAAATCGTCAAAAGAATACCCAAGAGCGTCAAGCCAAGCAATTCCCTCGGCGTTTTGCCCCGTCTCAAACCTAATTTTGTTAATTTGCTCTCCGTTAAAATCGTATTCGTTAGATTCCGTGTCGTTGATAAACACTTTAAATTTATCGGTCGAGCAGTCGAAATCCACGCGTATGTGATAGAACTTGTCATTGGACGGTGTTCCAACGCCTGTAATGTCGAAATAGTTAGCACCAATCGCGTATTGCCATTTATTATTGTCCATTAACACCGAAAACTCGGTTTGAATATCGTCCATGAAATGCATGGCCCAAATTTTGTCTGAAACGTCGGAACTTTTTACGTACCATTCAATTGTACCAGATGTCTGGTCTTCAAAATCGTTTTCGATCCAAACTTCGTCGTCGGTCTTTTTATCGGTAAATCGTACGGCTTCTTTATAATATCCATTTTGGTCGACGATAGAAACGTCCAAACCTGTCCCCAAATTATCTCCAATCTCGTAATTATTATCCCAAGAATATCCGAACGCGTCGTATCGAGCAATTCCGGTTCTTTTTCCGCTCGTGCCCAGCGTTATTGCGTCTACATAGGTTATACTTGTGGCGTCCATATACCCGTTCGATATCTTTTTAATCCCATTTACGTACAGGTTAAAGCTATCGTCGGACAATCCCTTGTATTCTCCTGAAGAGCACTCAAAATCGAGCCGAATGTGAACCCAATTGCGGTCGCTTATCGAGCAAACTTCTTGATATTCCATACCGTGCCTCTTATATTCTATCTTATTATTCCCATCGTCGCCGAACCTTAATTTAACCTTATAATCGTCCGCTTGTTCTTGTTCCAAAGAGAAGGTAGTCCCTCCATAATCGGTGTGATATTCGGAGTTAGAGTCAATCCAGACGTAAAATTCCACGGTACCCGAGCTTCTTGACCCCAAAAGGTCGTAAATTGCCACCTCGTCTTCGTCGTTATGATCGTACAATTCTGTAACAATACCATTCGCTGATGAGCGCTGTATAATGTTATTAAACGCCGTTGAATAATATTCTTTATACGACCATCCAGAAGGCAAGCGATGATTCCCTGTCTGGTCTCCTTCAAAATCAAAAGTCCCGTAATACGGTTGACTTGAAGAGGGAGCGGTATCCATAACGTCAAATCCTTTTGGGTCGGTACCGACGACATCTGAACGAAAATCGTACGTACCGTAGTAACTCTCCTCAAAGAAGTTATAATTAGAACCTATTTCGTAATTAGGGTCCCAACTACACCCGATTGAATCGACAAACGCTTTCGATTTTTCGTTCACCAAGGCACCTATAACCAAATTATCAACCGACGATACACCCGAAGCAGCGAAACCGTAATCTTCGGAGCTGGAAACTCCGTCCACGATAACTCTAAACTTTTGATTACCAAGCCCCATGTAAGTCCCAGTACCTTTGAAGTCTATCCTTATGTGGTGGAAGGTGTTATTTTGAGGGGTGCCGCACCCTTGAACATCGTATTCGGAGCCGTCAACCCTGTACTTCCACTTTTCGCTTTTTGGATATACCGCAAAAGCTTCCGTTCCTCCAGACTTAAACGACAGATACCCTATGGCGTTGGTCGAGTTTTCGGTCATGAAATAATACTCCACCGTTCCAAAACTTTGGGTACCTACATTAGTCTTTATACTCGGTTCTGGAAATCCGGGATTTCCCGAAACTTCCAACACTCGCATCATGGTTCCTTGGTTGTCGATTATTTTAATGGCATCTCTTGTGGTAGGTACGACTTCTTGCCATTTGAAGGGAACCCTCCCAATAATATCGTCAGCAAAGGAAAAAGTAGCGGGCGGTTCTCCTCCCAATTGAATGTCTGCCACAGGAGCCTTGTTTTTTGCTTCTATATATGTAGTTTTCTGCTTCAACGCTAATTGGTCGTCGAAGCATGTTACGGTTATAGGATATCTACCTGCTTCCGTGTAAGTGTGAGTTATTGAAGTCTCGGACGTGTGAACTTGCTCGGTATTATCTCCCGTGTCAAAAATAAACATGTGAACTGCGTTATCGATATCGTAGTCAGAATCGACCAGATTATCGATTGATATTACAACATCCTCGTCCTCCCATACCTCGTTTTTATTAAGGTCTATATCAAATGTAGGAGGATCGTTTTTAATTGTAATAAGTTCGGGTAAAGATTTTTTGTCCGTATTTCCCCAGCGATCTTCCACCCATAAGGTCACGTTGTAGCGACCTTCTCGGGAGTAAGAGTGAGTAGCACTTGTCGTAAGGTTCGAGATCCACTCGTTAGGCGTACCATCTCCCCATATGACAAAGCACCTCGTCCAATTGCCGTCAATAGACCATGTTATGTCAACCTCTTCGTAACAATCAAATTCGTACTCGTCGTTCTCAGTGGAAAAGTCGGTTATAGTAAATTCCGGATCTGGAATCGCCTGTACTCTCGTAGTTTGTGCTATAAGAATAATAGCAATCAAAGCTAATACCGCAGCTAAAGCGTATATTCTTGCTTTTGTCCATTTTTTTAATCTGTATTTTTTATTTTTCATTTTTTTGTTATTTTTTATTTTTTTAATTTTTAATCTATATCAAAACTTTTTTTTGTTAAATTTTTTAAAAATTCTTTATTATTGCGTAAAATTGTCTGCCTTAACAAAGGGATCGCAACTAAAGTTCCAATTTTATCCGAAACTTTGTCTCGTTCCTCCCCCAAAATTAAGGTAGAACCGTAAATAAACCCCATCTCATTCCTAACGCGCTGAGTTTGAAACGAGTTTAAAGCAGTGATTAGGGCATAGGTAAAAAACACTGAAATAAAAATAATCCTGACATATATATTAAAAAATAAAACTACCAAAATGTAACAAATTACAATTTTAGGTATTTCTCCACCTATTCTCTTGGTCTTACGAGATTTGAACAATTCTATCTACAATCACGATCTAGATTTTGCTATGTAATTTTATGCATAATAAAATATATAAGGTTTACGGTAATTTATGTGCGGATGTGCACATGAATTTCATGTTCGGATGTGCACATGAATTTACGTGCGGATGTGCACATGAATTTTCTAAATTTTAGGAGATGTACTTTAGACACATAGTACCTGAAGGAGTCCAATTTAAATACTAGTGATCTATAAATCTAAAAACGAATTTACCAAAGACATTTAAATTAAAAAAAAAAAAGACAGGTTAAACAAAAAAAATTATGCCTAATCCCGATTTTTATGGTAGAAATTACTCGCGTATATAATTTGATTTATTATCAAATATTTTTATTTTGATGAGATGTTTTGCAATTATGTAACCTATTTTTCTTATTTAAATATACACAATTTATTAGATCATCAAATGATGTTAGATGATACAGATAAATTTTATCAGGAATCAATACCCTTAAAAGTATTAAGACAATTAAACACTAATTTTAGAAGGTTATTGGTAAGGGATATCATAGTTTTGAGATTTTTATTAGAAGATAATGAAGAGTATCCTAATAAGACTTACGAAGAAATTATTTTTAAGTCCATATTAAGCAGGAGCTCGGTCGAAAGAGCAATTAAAAAACTTAAAAGGTTAAGTTGGGTGGAGATTAAAAAATCTTATCCTAATTGTAATAAAGAATACGAAAATCACATTCCCCCATTTTGCGCGAGTTGCAAAAGAGAAATTTTTTGTAATTATAGAAGTGTAAGAAAAAATTCTGAGTTGCCTGTATATGTTATTAGAATAATAAAAGAAAAATTACCTTTTATACAAAAAAATCTTAATTTAATCTCAAAACTAAGTTGGATTATTTAACAAAAGCATCGATATTTGCTTCTTATTAGAGATCAAGGAAAATTCATAATACTTTATTTTGTATTTATATTGAATACTTTCTTTCATAATATTCATTTATATAACCTTGTATCTTGCTGAAAAAATCAGTGAGAACTTCCTCAAACTTAGGTTTATATCCTTTTTTACATTTCCTAATTAATATTTTCGACAGAAATTTTGAAAAATCTGTTTTTGAAAAAGAAGGAAACAAAATTTTATCTCTAAATTCATACTGAATTTTTTCAATTCTTTTTTCGACACTTTTATTATTTTTCTTTGCATCTATTAATTCCTCTTTTAATTTCATCAAAAATTCCCATGAAATTTCAATACCCAATTCACGAGTATAATTCTTATAAGCCCTAAAAATCTCTTCTATTTCAAAATTTTTAGTTACAAAATCTGGTATCCAGAAGTGAACAGAATCGGCAGGTACAGATTGTAAAATTGATTTATTTAATTTATCATCTCTCTTTTCTTTATTATCAGCATCTAAAAATAAGAAATGATTTTTTTCTTTGAAATTTTCAATTATATAACCAAATGTATTAGAAGTTTTTGTTTTTCCTTTAATATTTTGAATTTCAATCTTATCAAAATGCCCCCTATTACTAAATGTTGATAACCAATCATTTAGAATATAATATTCTGTTTCGCCCTCTACATAAATAATAATAATTTTTTCTGCAACTAATTCATAATCAATTAATAACCTTTGTCTGTATTTTGGATATTCTTTCGCATCGCAAATAAAAATCGGTTTTTTACTTCTCTTTTTTTCGTCTGAATCTTTTAAATCCCATAGGGCAATTTCTAATGTCCTTATTACTTCAAATATATTAACAAAATAGCTTAATATCCCTTTTAGATTATCCTTTTTACCACGTTTCATTTCTAAGATGATGTCAGACCAATCGTCTAAACCATCGAAATCGTGATAAATTTTTTTCATGGACCAAATTATCCCTTGAATTAATTTAATTTCTTCTGAGTCAAATTTTTTTAATTCTTTATTTTTAGTTTTTTTACGAAAATTTGCTTCTTTCTTATATATTTTCTTCCATTCACTTTTAGAAATATTTATATCATAAATGGAATAAGTAGGAATCAAGTAAGGAGAATAATATTTTGGTTGAAAAATTGATTCTAATTTAATCCATAATTTAAAAAATTTAGGAGTAAGCCATGTATAACGATTAAACGGTGGTTCCTTGATCTTAGAACATTCTGATTCGATTCTGGAGAGTATATCCTCTTTTGTTATCATACTTTTTTTTAACGCATGACTTAGAATTCTACCTTGAAGTACTATATCAAATTCTAGCTCAGACCATCTTTTTTTATAATAATCATTAAAATCCTTAATTGATATCAATTCCATTTTATTTTTATAGAGAGAATAAATTAAAGTCAAAATCTGTATAATTTGTATTGGATGATAATAATAATAGCAAATGTCATTTTCAAGTGATTCTTTAATTCTATAGTATTTTTTATTTTTATAATGAAATTCCTCTACAATTTCTACATCAACAAAATGTAAAAAATCCTCTTTCTTTAAATTATTCCATGAATTAAAATGAATATACGATCTTATAATTCCTTGAGGATTAAGTGAATTTATTTTTTTATTAGATTTTGAAAATTTTACTACAAAAAAGGGGATAGCATAATTCCGTTTATATATGTACTCTAAAAAAACGAAAAAATTTGCGTACTCATTTAAAAAATTATCAATTTTAAGTTTTTTAATCCATGTATGTAATGTTATAGTATTAAATAATTCCATTCGAAAGTATTTATTCATATCCAAAAAATAATCAAAGATTTCAGAATATTTTACCATTGATACTTCCTGTTAAATATTTTATTAATAGTTATTTGGAATCTTTTAAGAAATTTCAATATATAATTGAAATTCAATAAATCATTTCTCTGTATTACTCTAAATTTAATATAAAAAATTTATCATTATTGTAAAATCTTCTTCATTGTATATTATTAACTAATATAACCGCTATTTGTCCAATTTCTAAGAATATTGCTGACGATTTAGGATTTCCATCGATTGGTTTTTAAACCAAATTTTTGCATTTTAAGAAATTTCATCTCAAATTTTTACAATGAAAATAAAAAAAGCTAAAAAAAAATGTGATTTATCGTCTTAAAATACCTCTTTTTTTACCAAGATAATAGATCGCTCCTATACCTGAGAAAAGACCTGCTACTGACAATAAAGTTACGTATGGAATTATATCTAATTGAGGTTCCTTCTTACTTTCTTTCGGATCTTCTTTGGTTTCTTCGTTATCTTCCTCTTCGAATTCCACCTTTACTTCTAAGCAATTGCTTAAAAAAGAACCGTAATCGTTTTCCGCAAGGACTCGATAATAATACTTTCCTTCGTCTTTTTCCTCCTCCAAATAACTGTAAGTTGGCATCAAAAAATCAGGGATGTATCCGTTTAACAAGACTTTAACCTCTCCGTTAATCTCAGATATGTAGGTTTCCGAAAAATATAGCGTGTAATTCGCGGCGTACTCTAAAGCTTCCCAAATCACTTAATACTTTCCGTCGTCGTCCGGAGAACCTGCATCTGAATACAAAGTAAAAGAATCGGGAGCCCTTCTGACGATAACTTCAATTGCATTCGATAACCTTTCTCCGGCCTCGTTTATGGCGCATATAGAGAAGTTGTGATCGCCGTTTCCTAAATCTTGAATTTCGTAATATAAATCGGTAATTCCATCGTCTATTAACGTCCAATCAGGGCCAGTTTCTAAAGTACTAAATTCGCCTTGACCATTATATCTATATATGGAATAGTTATCCGCTCCAATCGATTCGGTCCAAGTTAAATTAACTGATCCGTCATTATCGGGGTCTTCGGTGTGTTCAAATAGCGTAAATTCTCCCGGCACGCTTTGGACGACTACTTGTATGCAATTGGAAGATGTATTTCCGTATCGATTAAAAGCCACCGCTATAAAATAATAAGTCCCTTCGGCGTAATTGTTAAAAGAATAAGTTCGATTGGTGTTGCCTCGAATTATTTCGTCTAAACTGTCGTTTATTTGTGTAATTGGGTTATCGTATCGATATAGGGAGTAATTTTGAGCGTCTAAGGCTTCTGACCAAGACAAATTGAAGGAACCGTCGGGTATAGGATTGGTCTTATCGCACGCAAGAGTGAACTCGCTTGGTAATTGCGAATACATCGATACAAACGCGTCGTTGTTTGATACTCCCGTAATTGCCAAATTATCTTCAGAATCCACGGCAATCCCGTAAGCTACGCTGTCGTAGTTCTGGTCTCCTTTGTAAAGCTTATACCATTGAAAATCCAAGGTTGAATTGAATTTCGTTATACAGGCGTCTTTATCAGTACCACCATAGCTTTTAGTATAACCAGATATGTAAAAATTGTTTTTAGAATCGATTTCTATTTCGTAAGCGCAATCGTATTCGGTTCCACCAAAAAGAACATAATTTTTCAGAATTCCAGAGGAATTGTATTTTAACAAAACCATGTCTTTCCCTCCCGACCCTTCTGCGTGATCTTTTGTAGTGCCTGCAACGTAAATGTCTTCTGAAGAATCAAGAACTACGCTCTCTCCTGTATTTGCGTCGGAACTGCCCCAGAATTGCGCGAATTCGAACTCTTGAGTGGTATTGAATTTAAGCAAAAGTATGCTGCTGATCCCTGGACCATAACTTGAAGTGTAACCCGTTAGGTAAACATTTCCCGACTGAGCAATCGCAAGGTCGTAAGCGTATTCGGTGTCGCCGCTCCCCCAAGTGTAATACGAATCGAGATTTCCTTCTATATTGTATATAAGAAGGAGCATATCGCCAAGAGTACCGTAAGATTCCGTGTATCCTGCTATGTATATGTTGTTCGATCCATCTATTTCTAGGCTATAGCCCACATCCCATTCGCTTCCGCCCCAAGTACGATTCCATATGTAATTTCCGTCGTTGTCGAACTTTACTAATATTACATCGACATCGGCTTCAGAAACTTTTGAATACCCTACTACGTAAATATTAAGCGAATTATCTAACGCAATTCCGTAGCCTACATTGTCGGAATCGTTGCCCCATGTGGTTTTCCATTCTTGGTTGCCCGTCTTGTTGTATTTTGCAACCACTATTTCGAACGCGTCCTTTGATTGGCTGTATGCTTTACCCGTTATGTAAAAATAACCTTGACTATCAGTAGTAATATCCCTACCTACATCCTCTCCGATATTTGTTATTACATCTTCCCATTCAGAATGAATTGATGTTTCAGGTACTGACTCATTGTCTATAGATTCTTCAGATTTATACACCAATCTGCGCGCTTTATCTAGGTTTAGGGTGAAACAATAAATTCCAGAAGTAGCGATTAAAAAGCAAATAGAGAAAACAAATAACTTCTGTTTTATTATTCGGTCTTTACACATATCAATCATTTTTAGTAAAAAAGTTAAATTTCTTCTTTAATAATCAAATAACCATATCGTATTTAAAGAAAAAAAATAGCAAAAAAAGAATTGATCAGTTTATTTTCTAATCCTTATGACCCTCAAGTAAGTTCAGTAATATTTAAAGATAATTGATATTCTTTAATTTTGTGTGCCACATTCACCACAAAATTGGGAATTTAAAGGTAATATTTTTCCACATTGACTACAAAAACTCGCAACATCTCCATACTTACCCATATTATCTTCACATTTCTTTAAATTTCTTGTAGCATCATAATCTTTTGGATTTAATTTTAAAGCCTCTTCGTAACAATTGATTGCCTTTTTAAATTTTCCAATAGCTTCGAGAGTATTACCTTTATTATTCCATGTTTTAATATCGTATGGATTTAATTTTAAAGCCTTGTTGTAGAATTCCATTGCTTTTTCGTAATTATTTTTATTAAAATTTTTTTTACCTGCTAGAAATAGAGTTCTAGCTTTATTTTGAACTTTTAAAGGGATACTAAATAATTTCATTTCGAGTACTAATTCGTTCTTTTTATCTAAAACCCTCTCATCGTTAGGATTTATTTTTAATGCCATATTGTAGCTATTAAGAGCCTCTTGTGACCTATTAAGAAATTCTTTATAGGTCCTAAGACTTATTAGGGCTTGAGCTTTATAGTACCATAAATCACCTCCCTTCGATTCAGGGATAATTTTAAGTAATTCTTCAATGATATCTATTGCTTTATCATAATATCCAGCAAATAAAAATGGCACAAGTTTCTCAATAAAGTTATCGTAACCATCTTTAGCAAATTTTTCAGCGATGTTGGTTAGGTAATTTGTCATTTCATTGATATATTCAAGGTATACGGTTCGAACCATTTTGCAAAAAGTAGGAAAATTTTTTTCGGAATCAAATTTTTCCATTTCCATAAAAGATATATAATCTGAACGGTCAATAAATAATCTAATTTCTTCTTTTTTAAATTTAAATTTATGTTTATTCCAATAATAAAAATTTGATGTTTTTTTTTGTACCTCAAAAGAACTATTATAAGCAATCCCTGATTTTGTAATTAAAACATGGGCTATACCTGTTCTATAACCAATCGAAGCTACTTTCACATTTTTTATTTGTACCGCACATAATGTACTTCTTAATAATTTTTCTCCTTCCGGTAAAATATCATATAAATCAGAATAGTTGATAGGAACAAGAATCTTTGAATTCTTTTCTATGAAATACTTCATATAATCGTTGTTAGTTGCATCATAAAGATCTTTACAAAAAGAGCCAAAATTTTTTGCTCGATATTTAAAATCTTCTTTAGATTCGTAAACCTCGTCTCTAACTACAGAATACCATGTAAAATTAAAATAGATCTTATTTTTTTTAATTTGGAGAGTTTTATCATCGTGAATTTCAACCCATTTGTAAAATATTGATTTCGTTTGATCTTCTTCTAAAAGTTCTGTATAAGCAAAACCTAATTTGGTTATTAAAACATGTGTATTCCATTTTCTTTCAAGAGAAAAAGATTCCTTTTTTATTGCTTGACATAGAGTACTATATAGAATCTCATTAACATCCTCTGGGATAATTTTCAGCAGATCACTATAATCTATCGGAACATAAAAATTCGAAATCTTAGACACCTATTAGTATTTTAAATTATATTCAAGACTACTATTTTCTATCTATTAATGCAACTTTTATCTTTATAATAGAATTATATTATAATAGAATTTAAGTTTTTATCATCTATATTTAAATGGTATTTCACCATAAAAAAATATAAGAAAATAATCAAAAAAATTAATCTTTTCTAATATCTTAAGAGGTAATTACATTAGAATGGACGATAAAGACCTTATCAGAGCATTAGCAAACGATATGACCATGTTAAAATGCGTTAAATGCAAATCTAGAGGAAATTTAGTTCCTTATAAATTTACTCAAAAAATTATTACAGAATCAAAATTTAAAAGGAGTTCATATCGCGAATCATTTTATTTTAAATCAGCTATAGTCTTTACTTGTTCAAATTGCGCAGAAATGTTTGAAAATTGGACCAACAAAAAGTATAATCGTTCAAAAATGAATGATTATATATATAGCCTGAAAAATTCAAAAAATCCACATAAGTATATAGAATTCAAAAATGAACGATTATATATCAAGCCTGAAAATTTCAAAAGATGGATTTTATATACAGATTGGATTAAAGACTCTTTAGATGACTTTACTTCTGCTCCCAAATTTTGCTCGAATTGTGGTGTAAAATTAGAGATTGATCAAAAATTTTGTACTAACTGTGGAGCACAAATAAAACAATAGAACTATTCTTTAGCAATCAAAGCTAATAAACCTAAATTTTGCTATAATTGTGGATTCAAGTTAATATTTCCTTTTAAAGTCTGTTCAAATTGTAAGACTATACAAAAACTTCAAAATTCTTGACTTAACAGGAAGATCATGGAAATCGCATTCAAAATTTTGCGCAGTTTATAATTTTGAAAAAATAGAGGAAATGATAGTTATGGAAAATAATAACAAAAAGAAGTTAGGCATTATTTTAGTAGGTTTTTTATTAATTATAATAGGATTGTTGATAACAGTTTGTATCGCGATAATTCGTTATATGCAAGTCGTTTAAGATTGTCGTCGTAAAATAAATTCCAAGGATAGTAGCAAAAAATAAGGTAAATAAAAGAGCAATTTTATATTTTTCTTTTCTATTTCTCGTTTTGTCGATCATTTTTTATCTAAAGCGTTTACAATTCAGTTACTGATAGTTGTTTGTTTAGTTTATAAAGAAAAATTTGCAAGACATTTGTTTTTAAATTCAAACTGATCTCTTAACTAGTTAAAATATTCAATTTCAAAATTTTTATTTATAAATATCTAAGATATTGAACTTATTAGAGCACATCTATTACATTAAAAGTGCGTATATATAGAAATTTAAGCTGGAAAATTTTAAAATAAAAATTAAGAAGATCAATGCATTATGACAGCAATAATTAAAAATTGTGAATGTTGTGGAATTATTTTTAATCCAAAACATAGTAAACATAAGTATTGCAGTGGCTCATGTAGAGGAAAGAAATATAGAGAAGTAAACAAGGAAAAAATTAGAGAGTTAAAGAGAAAATATGGAGAGGAAAACAAAGATAAAATCTCTGAGTATCAAAAAAGATATAGAGAAGAGAATGTAGAACGCATTAAAGAATATCGAAAAAATTACAATCAAAACAATAAAGATAAATTATCAGAAAGACAAAAAAGATACTATCAAGAACACAAAGATATGATTTTGGAACAAAAGAAAAAATATAGAAAAGAAAATAAAGAAAGGATTAAAAGCCATAAAAAAAGATACTATCAAGAACACAAAGATATGATTTTGGAACAAAAGAAAAGATATAGGGAAGAAAATAAAGAAAAAATTAAGAAACAAAAGAAAAGATATAGAGAAGAAAATAAAGAAAAGGTTAAATACCAAAAGAAGAAATATTATCTTGAAAATAAGGATAAAATCATAGAGAAACAAAAGAGATATAACCAAAATAACAAAGATAAAATTCGAGAACAAAAGATAAAATATATTCAGACAGTTTACGACGAATGTGAAAATGGTATATTAAGGGACACAATAGTGCACAAAGTCTTTGATTACCTAAATAAACAACCAGAGGTTCCCTTAAAAAAATTATACCTCGAATTTTTTGAAACAAATCCCGATACTATTAAGTGTAATTATTATATCTGGATTGAAATAACTTATAGTAAATATGTTAAAAATAATCTGAAATAAAAGCACTAAAGAGGAGGTTAAAAGAATGAATAATAAATACGAATTTCAAGAACTTACCAAAAACTTAAAAAATATGAGAGAAGGTCAAGACTTTGACGAATTTTTTGAAAGAATATGTAGAGTGTATGATTTCGACAAGCTTGTGGAAAAAATACTTGAACAATACGAATTTCACGAAGTTGCCGAGTTATTCCCTATAGTCTCAAAAGACGATATGAAAAATATGGCACGAGATATTTTCGAAAAAGGGTTAATAGATAAAATAACTACCTTTGAAGAAAAGATAATTGATGGTCGAAATCGCATAATAGCGTGCGCGTTGGCAGGGGTAGAACTTAGATTTGAATCGCTTCCTGACAGTTTTACTCCCGAAGATTATGCTATATCTAAAAATGTAATGCGTAGGCAATTAAAATCTGCTCAAAAGGTCGAACTCGGTCTACAGTTAATTAAAAAAGAAAAGCAGGAGCAACAGATAATAGAAAATGCTATTGAAAAACTAAAGAAAGAAGAAGAAGATCCCATAATTAAAAAAGCGATAAGAGCGAGAGAGATAACGCTGCTCAAAAAGACCGCTAAAACGATTGGAACTTCAAGGGAATCGCTTGAGAAAGGACAGATAATTAAAGAGAGAGCGAGAGAAGACCCTAAAGTTGCTAAAGCTTGGGTAGAGGCGAAAAAAGGACAAAAATCAGTAGATGAAGTGTACAAAAAGGCAACAGGAGAGCCTATCAAAGTGAAGCAAGAACCTACAACCGCTCAGATTAATCAAAAACTAAGAGAAGCGCTTAATAAATGGAGGGAGAAATATTACGCACTAAAAGCAAGTTACGACGCATTAGAAAAAAAATTTAATAAATTAAAGAATAACCTGAAAATGTTAATAGAGGGAAATACTACTATAATAGAAGATGACAACCGTAAAAAGAAAACTAAATTTCCTACCGTTAAAGAATTACGGGAAGCAGAACTCATATAAAATTTGAAAATTATTGTAAAATTTAGAACAACTTTGCATCATAAAGGGGAAAAGTATGGCAACAACCACAAAAAAATGCGAACAATGTGGAACAAAATTCTTTCCAAAAAATAATAGGCATAAATTTTGCAGTAAATCATGTAAAAACAAAAAGTATAGAGAAAATAATAGAGATAAAATTAACGAAAAAAAGAGAGAATATTACGCAAAAAACAATATTAAGATCTTAGAAAAGCAAAAAGAACATAGGAAAGTTAAGAAAGAAAAAATAAGTATACAGAAAAAAGAATATTATTTAAAAAATTCGGAAAAAATCTTAGAATATGGAAAAGAATGGCGCGAAAAAAACAAAGAGAAAATACAGGAATATAAAAAAGATTATTATTTAAGAAATAAGGATAAGATCTTAGAAAAGAATAAGAAACATTACCAAGAAAATAAAGAAGAGATAAGAGCTCGCGATAAAAAGTATCGAGAGGAAAATAAAGATAAGGTAAGAGAGCGAGATAAGAAATACCGTGAAACAAATAAAGATAAAATTAAAGAATATAATAAAGAATATCATAAAAAATGGTATAAAAATAATAGGGATTAGGAACTAAGCAGAGTAAAAAAATATTACAACAATAACAAAGATAAAGTTTTAAATTATCAAAAAGAATATTACCAAAACAACAAGGATAAGATAAGAGAGCAGTGGAAAAAATGGTACTTGAAGAATATAGACAAAGTGAAGGAATACAAAAAGAAATGGCGCGAAGATAACAAAGATAAAATTAAAAAGCAAAACGAAGAATATTTTAGAAGGATATACGATGAATGTGAAGCTGGAATAGTAGAAAATACAATTATCCATAAGGTATTCGTTTATTTAAATCATAACCCAGATATCTCAATCCAAGATCTTTTTGCAAAATTTTTTAATGAAAATCCTGCTACAATCAGGAGAGACTATACAAGATGGATTGAGCTAACTTATAACAAATATATTAAAAATTAAAGATAAAAAATAAAAAATTAGGAAAAATAACTGAGATACTCTTTTTTCTTGCGCTCGTTTAATTGTTTAGCAATATTCTGCATCAATTCGCATCCGACCAAATCGACTCCGAAAGTCTTTAAATTTCTGATTTATAAACGAATAAAACAACGAATTAATAGGTGCTTGTATGACTGATTTAATTAAAAAATGCGAATATTGTGGAGTAGAATTTTCGCCTAAAAATAGCCGGCAGAAATTTTGTAGTAGTCTTTGCCGAGACAAAAAATTTAGAGAGACCAACAAGAATAAACTCAGAGAGTATAAAAGAAAATACTATCGAGATAATAGAACTAAAGTTCTAAGACAAAAAAAGCGATATTACCAAAAGCGTAAAGAAAAAGCATTAGAAGAAATCAAATTTATATATGAAAACAGGTAAGACTAAACTAAGACGAGAATAATAACGAAATGTAATAAAATTTTAACAACTAATAAGTTGTTAAATAGAAAAGAAAAAAAAGAGAAAAAATTACATTTCTAACTTTTTAAGAGACTTAGAGAATCTTTTCAATTTTTCAATAACTTGTATTCTTCTTCTAATAGCATCTTTTATAAAACCTAAACGTGATTTATATCCTAATTTTGGGTATTCTTTTAAGATTAATGAGATTGAAATCATTAAATTTTCGGGAATTCGAACCGCTCTGCTCCCCCTCGTTTTTCTTGTTTTCGTTGGTTCTTTTTTAATCGTCATCTTTAATCGATTACCCGCTATAAGAATAGTAACACAATAAATATTTCTATTTAATTATTATTGGTTTAAAAAAAAGACTAAGGTAGGTATGAAAATCTAAATAAGTAAAAAAAAAAGGATTTTTTTATGTTTGTTTTAATTTTTTCCATACCCTTTTACAAATTATTGATGTAATTAATAAGCACGCCGTAATAAGTATAAAAACATCGTATCCTGGTATTGTGTTAGCTTCCGATTCGTTCTTATCATCTTTACCCTTTTTTTTATCCTTGTCATTGTCATCGTCATCATCATCGTCTCCCTCTTCGATATCGTCTACAGAAAATATTTGACTGTCGCCATTGTTCTCAATGGTATTTCCTTCACAAGACTCACCTTCAGCAATATCATATTGGTTGTCAATTGCGGTATTTTCAGAGACAAGGTTAAAATTGCTCGAATATAATAATTTAATACCATATTCTCCGTTATTACTTGCAGTGTTTTTTGAGATGACGTTATAGCTAGAAGTATCCAATGAAATCCCCGCATCTCCATTATCGTTAGCATCATTATTTAAAACATCGTTATCGTTAGAAACCTCTAAAAGAATTCCGTATCTACCGTTGTTATATGCATCGTTACCTGAAATATAATTGTCGTTGCTCTCTAATAGACCAATCCCAAATTTATTGTTATTAGCAGTATTTATTAAGATTTCGTTTTGACTGCTTGCTATTAGCAATATACCGTGACGGTTGTTATTTGAACAATCGTTATTTATCAGTTGACCGTTTTTCGTATTACATAGATATATCCCTGCGTCAACGGATTCCGACCCTGCGTTGTAAAATTTACTGTTCGTTATTTTAAAATACGCCTCAGAATTCGCAATCAACACGCAGGAACTCGTCCCACCAGCATCGATTTCTATGTCGTCTATGACGTAAGGATCGTACGATTCACCGGTACCTGTACACCAAGTATTTTCGGATTTTATTTTTTCCCAATTATTCGAGGTATCAGAATCGTCGATAAATATTGTTGATGCAGGCGTATAAGATGGCTTTGGACTGCTTAATTCGTTTTCATCCTCATTTACAATTTCTTCGTCATTAACTATTTTTACATCGTTAACGGTTGTTTTAGAATCTACTCCTACTATTATTGCGCTAAACCCAATAAAATATAGCGATACCCAAAATAGTATAAAAATTCTTTTTTTCGTGTATATTTCACCTCTTTTTTTTTTATTAAAAATGGTTAACTTTCAATCCTAATCGTTGTATTTAAATAAAAATACTAATTATAATTGTTCAGATAAAGGTAGTAATAATTAAAGAAACACTTCTCAAAGTGTAATTCTGGTTTTTTCATGGCGTTTACCACCGCTTTTTTCAAAATTCGAGACGAACAAAAGTAAAACCTCGTCAGGAGCGTCTTTTCGTGTCGCTTATTACAAAGAGGACACATCGAATAAAATTCCAAAAACTCTAAAAACTCTACAAATTTTTCTTTATCGGGGTGCGTTTCTAAGACGTCGATTGTGAGCAATGAGCTGGTGAACGACGCATCGGTGAGCATATATTCTACTATTTGGAACACGAAGCAGTAGAAATCCTTTTTTTTTATTTGCGAGATTTCGAGCAAGCGATAAATATTCACTGAAATGTCGCGGAATCTAAAAAAAAAGTAAATAACGAGTGGTACTAAAATCTCAGGGTCGCGATAATAACCCTCTGGATTCATTTTTTCCCAAATATTTTTAAATTTCCTAAAGATATCCGACTCGTAATCAACAGGTAAGTTTAATCGATTTAAAATTCTTGAGATTTCATGCTGCGCAATTTTTTCCAAGAACCATTCTAAGTAAGTACATGATGTCTCTTTATTGTTGCGCATTAATTATTATCACCATTATTTTAGTTACTACATAATTATTTGTAGCGTATTTAAATAAGAAAATTCTTTACACCGTACAACATACCAACGATTCTGAAGTTGAAATCAATAGTGGATTATGTGTCTGAATTGATTTATTGTTACTGTCTTTGTCTAATTTAAGCGCCTTAGAAACTACTCTTTTTAATAAACCAGAAGACTTAACTAAACTTGTAAATCCACGAATCTTGTACCTCTCAAAAATCTTTTTCTTTACTTGGTATTGTATTGTACTTTGCGCAATGTGTACTACTTTACAAATATCCGACACCTTGACTTTATTGCGGTAAAAACTTAGCGCCGTCATTGAGGCGATCACTCCCGCTATGACATCGTCTTTGCTGTGCTTGAAATTGTCCCAGAACCGCTCCATAATCGCCTTTGCGTCGTGGTAGAACTCCATTCCCAAGTCGCATGCCTCGCGGATGTGGGAAATCTTCATTAGAATGTAATCCTTTCTCTTTCTTAGTTTATATTTTGGAAAAAACTCTTGAATTGCTCCCAATACTGCGTTAAACTTCTCTTTTTTAAGGTTTGAGACGCTTAATATCTCGGAGATATTCACGGTAAAATTCCAACTCTTTAGACAGTAAAAGATAATCGCGGGAATTAAAGTCTTTGCCCCTCTATTACCTCGATTAATGCGTCCCGATTTGAAAATTTTCCGAAATTTATAGCATATCATTGAGCTAAAAGAGTCAGGAAGGTCTAAATCGGATAAAATTCTTTTCGCTTCTATCTCGGCTTGTTTGTAAACTCTCTCTTCGTTGTTAGAAGGCATTGAATCTAACTTTTTAAGCCGTCTAGATCTGGGATGTAAAAATACTTCTTTTTTATTCCCAAAACTGTTTTTTAGCGTAGAAATATCGTAATTTGGAGTAGAAGAATAATCAAACTTCTCTTTTTCTATCACAAGACCGCATTCTCTACAGGCGTATCCCGCATTAGTATCGTCAAAACTTAAAGAACCGCATTCTTCACATTCCAACTTATCATTTTCAATACCAGAAAACAATCTTTCTTTATGCAAATTTGTCTGAAAATAAATCCTTGAATGATTACAACATTGTTTTGTTATATCTCTCCCTTCCTTTATTCGAATCTTGATTATTATATAGATTAGATCTAATTATACTCTCTTATGTTATTGCCGCTAAATTTTAACACGTGTAGAGAGGGGATGGCGCTTAAAACATTCTCTACAAACATTCTTGCGATCTCAATGTAATCGCTTAATACAATAATGGTGGAATGCTCGTCTATTAAAGCCCCTGCTAAATAACAAAGTAACATTTCTTTATTAAAATTCTCGCCGGGGTATAATTTATCTAAGAAATATTTAATTTCGTAAATTTTCCTTAACAAAATCACGTCTAAAATCACTACCTTTTTCTCGTTTGAATTCTCTTTTTTTGGTTAAATTGTGCTTTAACGACCATAACGGAATTTATTTGACGATTGTCTATAAAAAAAAAAATCGCCATGTAAAATCATACCTAATTCAATAATAAACTTTCATATTTAAAATTAACGATTTTTTTAAGATAACTTTTCTTAAATCTTTTTCTTTAATTTTTATAAAAATATATATAAAGTGCTAATGTTCTCAATTTTAATTTTAAGAATTTTATAACGCTTCTCTTTTCATGCCTTTGATGATAGTATTGAGTTTTATAAAGTTATATATAAAGGTCTATCTTCTTCCCTACACACAAAAATGCAAATGTTATAACAGAAGATAGCAATAAAACAGAATTAGATAGAATTAGATACAAAAGATTTAAAATTTGTATTCAAACATATTTTAATATATTCAAAATTTTTCTAAAAAATTGAGATAAAACAAACTAAAAATTTCGAAAGATTTCAATTGCCGTAAGTTCTCAAGTATTGTTAAAAAACTTCATAGAGGTTTTTAAAATAGAAAAAGAAGTACAACCGATTGTAAGAATGGTTTTAGGTACAATTGACATCAAAAAGTTGTTGACTTCGGAGCAGAAAGCGTTCTATAGTCAACACAAAAAATTTACGATACACGCCCTTCATTACCCCCTAGAGGAAGAATCTGTGCTAGTCTCTTTTGACAAAGAAATTTACGAGCATTCTTATTTTAAAAACGATTTTATGGATGAGTTTAGAATATACTTTAACATTGGATTTTTCAATTACATCAGGCAGAACCGCGTAAAAGTTATATTCTTGAAAAATCGAGACATACTCGTGACAAATAACTTTGATTTAGAGGTTTCTGAAGATATCTCTTCCTTAAAAGGAGAATATTCCCATTTCTTCGAAAAAGGAGCGCAAAAATTCGAGGAATATGTAGCTAAAACTAATTTAAAACGAATATACGGTAAAATTTTTAACGATAATTTACGCGACCAATTGTTCACGATCGCCTTCAAATATCGCCTTTTTACGGACAACTTCCTCAACGAAGATTTCTTTTTTAACGCCTTAAAAAGCTTTTTTCCCGTAAGACGCGCTTTAAAGAGAGCGTTTAAAGCTAATTCTATAAGTAAAGAAATAGAGGATAGGTTAATTCTTAACTATTCAATTTTTCTTACTTACAGCAAAAGGTACCCAGACGAAAGAAGCAAACGAGATCCTTTATTCGCGTATTCTTTCGTCGAAGATCACGTTTCAGTTCGACAATATGCTTTTTTTTTTAGACTCGCAAATAAAATACTGTTCGTTCATAATTGTAAAAAATTAATAGAAAAATTGGTGTCCGCTTACGATCTCAACGATGTCTTCAACCAACTCTCCTTTGATATCGTGCGAAAAGTAAATATGGACGATAAAATGAGTTATACGCTATTAACAATTATCTCCCTTACTATTACGGCTTTAATTCTCGACTACCATAGAAAAGTAAAGCGCATGAGACTAGCAGAACTATATAATTTTGATTACGTAACCGTTGCTTATCAAATGTTTTCTATCCTAAAGCATTACGGATATAAAACTAATTCTCTTAGTGCGTATAAAAAAGAAAGTGTAGAGATGTTTAAAAAATTTGTAAGCGAGGACCTGAAAATAGATTACAATACGCTCGAAATTAATTGTAAGCTAATAAAAGAATTAATCGAAATTATTTTAAGCGTTAAAATGCCCCAAAAATTCGAGCCTCTTCTAAATCACTTACTCAATAGACTTGAATTGGCAAAATCGCGCGGTCTTGATGTAATCTCCAAAATACCCGAAGAAAAAAAGAACGAACTTATAATACTTCTGCTAAAGATATTAAAAACGCGGCAAAGATTAAAATTGAAGGACGGATTAAGATTTATAAATTTAGTTGAGAAAGTAGCCGATAATTTCAACATTAAGTTGAATTTAGAATACCTTTACAAACACGGATTGTTTCGGACTATTTATTACGGGGGAGAGAGAGATTAAAAAAGAAATTGCAAAAGCTCTTCTTTATTCTTCGCGTAATAGCATTCCGAAAAATTGCCGCAATCTTCACAATTTTTATCTGTCCAAAGTACCATCTTTGATTCATTTAGGTCAACAATTGAGATAGGTAATCCGTTTAACGAACATCTCGCTTTTGTTTTGTGTATAGAATGTTTCGATCCGCTTGGATAGAGTAATCCAAACTTACAGAACTCACATTCCATCGTTATTAGCATAATTCCATCTTTGTTATCTACTCTTTCAGCCATTTTAAACATATTACGATCGCATTTGGGACATTTCATATCGGACGAAATCCTGTTTTTTTTCACTATACTAATAATTGTCATATTTTGTTCCTGAAAATTGACCTTACAATCTTTATAACCTCATTATCTGTGGTCTATATTTAAAGAAAAAGTTTCAAGTTGAAATTTGAAAATTTATTTTAGTGTCTTAACTCCTATATTTATACTATTATAATTTTAGAATTGTACTTCTATACCATAATACTACGCATTTAAAGAAAATAATTGTCAATGCCGCTTCATTTATCAGCCTTTAAAAGCATTAGAGCATATTCTCGTGAGAAGAAATGGGCTCGTAGGTTGGCTCAATCTTGTGAAAAATGGATCATTTGTGTGAAAAATCTATCACTTGTGTGAAAAGTGCATTACTGATTATATACACACAAGTGCTTATAAACTTTTATAGAATAAAATACAACTCTTATTATAACCACATAAAGGTTTTGCATGAAAAATTTAAAAAAAGAGTTATTGGAATAGTGACCAAAGAATTTGAGAAATCCACGGAGAGAACGAAAAGGTTTTCTATTTCAATTGATTCAGAACTAGTATCGTGGCTTGAAAAAGAAATAAAATCCAAAAGATTTCGAAATAAGTCTCATGGTCTAGAAGTGGCGCTTAAAATAATAAAAAAGAAAATAGAAGCAGGGGAGAAAATAGAATACGACTAACTTTCTTTGTCTTTAAAACTAGATAAAATAGGTAAATTTATCTATTTCCAATTCTTCGTTCTTAAAAAAAATTTATATAACTTTTAAAGTGTTAATAATCAAATTTTATATTGTACTGTTTGGATAAGACAAGAAGAAGGTTCATTTCCTTTTTCAATTTTATAACGAGGAACCTTCTTCTGCACATAAGTGCTTAACTTCGTTTAATAAATAGATTTATAGGCATAAGTGAATTATTGAGATTTATATACTTGGATTAAAAAATATTTCCGTCAAAATTTAAAAATTACCGTTGTGGGTTAACGACTCACCACGGTAGAATATATTATATTTTTCTTTTTATTTTTAAGCCACCATAAAGTAATGAGAATGTTCTTACCATTAAAGGATAAAATATAAATATGGATTAAGTCTATTAATTTGATATAAAGACAAAAAACATAAGTGATTATGTATTTTTTGGACGATTAATTAATTATTTAAGATTTGTAAAAGTGGGATTGAGTTATCATGCGAAAGGTAGGGTAAAGTATAATATTGAGCGTTTTATTAAAGATGTAGAGGCTTTAAATCTAACAGTTACATCAAACACAGACTCGTATAAGTATTTAACAAAATTAAAAGAAAAATTTGATAAAACTGAAGAAGATTATGAATTAAATGAAGAGGATGTAGAAGAATTAGCTTATTATATGCATAGATTAAGAGAAATAAATGACGCTGAATTGACAGGTAGAAAAGTTTTTATTATAACAGAAAAAAGAATGAATGTAGAGAAGTTATTAGATAGTATTAATGAGTTTTTTGCTTCAAATACTTTTAATAATCTTCCTGATTTACCTCGCTCTGATTTTAGTGAAAGTGGGAAGTGTATCGCGTTTGAAAGAGCAACCGCCGCAGGTTTTCATGTATTAAGAGGTATGGAGGGGGTTTTAAGATGCATCTTTCAATGCATCATGATTTCCATATTTAAGAAGAAATTCAGTCGCTCCATTTACTCTTGGATAACATAAGGTCGATATTTTTTTATTATTCTTGGATAACATAAGGTCGATATTTTTTCTAATTCAGTATTTAGGGGAATAATAAAATCATAAAAACAAACTATTATTCTAATAAAGTAATAATATCTTCAAATGTGTTATTTATATCTTTTTTTCCATTAAGAAAAAATATATTCTCCCATTTCTTTTTATATCTTTCAAATATATCTTTATATAATTTTCCTTCAAGTCTAAGATTTCCCTCCTTGAAAAATATTGTATTTCTTAATCTATTAATTTTTTCTAATCTTTTTTTCCTTTCATTTAAAGGTACTTCGAAAACAAAAGTTATGTCTGGTTCTATACAAAAAAAGTTGATTTGTTCTATTAACTCTAATGGAATTCCTTGTAGTTGTTGATAGACACAACTTGAAAGAAGATATCTATCAGCAATTACAATGTTCCCTCTTTTAAGTTTATCTATAATATTTTTAACATGAATAAATCTATCTGCAGCATTTAAAAATAATAATAAATAAGAGGAGATTTCATCATTAATATATAAATATTTATTAATTATTCCTTTAAGCTCTTCTAAATATGGTTCTTTAGTATAAATTGTAGAAATATTAAGTTTATCCAAAAAATCTTTAAGTAATTTTGCTTGGGTTGTTTTCCCGCTCCCATGAGCGCCTTCAAATACTATAAATTTAACATCTTTTTTCATATCAGCATACTGTTAGAGTTTTTTCAATATATTTGTTTATATGATTCTCTTTATATGGATATTTAGCCCAAATATCTTTTATATTTTCTTTTAAAATATTCCCAATAAACTCGATACATGAATCTTTTGACCAGACAGGAGATGCAACTACATCACCATTAGGGTGAATAAGTAAAGCATGACCTTCTTTAATTTTTTCCCACTCAGTTAGAGTTATTCTAACATTCCAACCCATAGTTTTCTTCTTTTTTTTTAATTCATCAGCCAGATTTCTAATTTCCAATGACGATAACCTCCTTGAAATGATTGCTTTTCCCTTTCCCTTTGGTATGGGACTAAGAATCTTTAGTTTCTTAGCTCCAAGTGTGTCTGCGATTTGTACTACATAAGAGACATAATCTTTATTATCTTCAAGAAGTACCATTATTAATGAAAACTCCGCTCCTGCTTTTTTTAAATTCCATAATCCATTAATGATCTTATCGAATGAACCCCTTATTTTGTTATGAATCTTTCTAGGACCATCAATTGTTATATCAAAATAATTAACATAATTTAATAGCTCTGTATTAATATTAGTTGCATTACATGCCAGTGCTATAATATCAAAATTATTTTTACATGCGGCTAAAATAGAATAAATATCTTGCCTTAAAGTAGGTTCTCCACCACTGATAATTATTCTATTTATGCCCTGAAGATTTTTTATCATTTTTTTCATTTTATTAAGCGATGAATCAGGTATAAGTTCTGATTCACTGCAATAAATACAATTGAGATTACATCTTCTGGTAATCTGTAGAGTAGCTGTTAGAGGAAATTCTGGAATCTCAATTTTATTCCCTTTTAAATAGAAATGGTGCTGCTTATAGTCAAACTCTATATTAGTCATTTCTGTTGCCTTCTTTAAGTGTCTTAATAGTTTTATTAATAATTTTTAGAAATTGACCTTATTCAATTATGTAAAAAATAAAAAATTATTTAAATATTTATGATAAAAATGTATCTTAATAAAACAAGATTTTGATAATTTATTTTTAGATTTTTAAAAAAAAAAAAAAAAAAATTAATTTAAATCTCATTTTAGAAAAAATGTACTATGTTAAATTAGGAATAAAAGTAAATTTTCCTTTATAATTTAATTTCAAATAATAAAATCTAACTTTTTATATATTAATATATATATTATAAATTCTTAATAAGGGCGCAAAATTTCTTATTAAGAGATAATTAAAAATATTAAAATAATATAATTGAAAATATTAAAATAAACTAAATTATTCGTAGTTTTTTTCTTTTACTCTAATAAAATATTTAATGTATGTGGAAAAATATTATGCCAAAATTTGGTGTTGCCCGAAAATACGCAAAAGATATATCTAATTATATAGTTAAACTTAGTCAGGATAATGTAGATGCTTATGAAATGGGATTTGCTTATGGAATTCCCTCCGATTTTTCAAATGAAGCTCTTGAATTATCAAAAAAATATGATATTAGTCTCTCATGTCATTTGCCTTTTTGGATAAATTTAGGAAATTCTAATAAAGAAAAAAATATTAATTACTTGGTCTCTGGTTTAAAGATTGCTGAGAAATTAAAGTCTATTGCTGTATTTCATTTAGGATTTTATGGAAAAAAGAAATTTCATGATCTTAAGAAAGAAATTATTAATTCAATTCAAAGTGCTTTAGAATTATTTGAGATCAAAAATGGAAAATTAGGTATTGAAACCACAGGAAAACAAAAAGCAATAGGGACAGTTAATGAGATAATAGATTTAATTAAATTAATAGACGATAATAGAGTAATTCCGGTCATAGATTGGTCCCATTTGTACGCAAGAAGCAATGGTGTTTCTCCGTATGTTTATCAAGATTTTAAAAATATTTTAGAAAAATTCGAAAGAGAAATTAATTACAAACCTTTTTATTTTCATGGAGGTGGAGTTGAATATAAAAATGGAAATGAAATTAAACATAGATCTGCCAAAATTTTTGAACCTCCTCTGCCATATTTTTTTGCTGCCTTAAAAAATCTTGATTATAAAGATTTTATATTAATTGTAGAATCTCCAGATTCAATCGAAGATGTTAAATGGTTAAAACAAGTGTGGAAATCCCCTGAAAATTACTTTAAAGAAATACCCCCTAATAAAACTAAAACATTATTAGATTTTGTGATGAAATGAATGGGAAAAAGCTTATATCAGTAAAATATAGACTTTTATTACTATGTCAAATTTTTAAATAAATTTCTAAAGACTCATTAAAATTGATATAATATGCTTAAATTATAGAAATAAAAATATATTTTTGCCAATTCATTTAAAAAGTTAACTATATGACTTTTTACCAATTATTTAACCCAATTTTCTACTATTTAATGTATCTCTTACAAAATGAGTATGGAAACATTCTTGAAACACATTCTATTAGTGCTGGGTTGGATTATCCAGGAGTAGGTCCTGAACATTGCTTCTTGAAAGAATTAATTCGATTAAGAGTAGAAGCTGCTACAGACAGCGAGATTTTAGAGGCTTTCAAAGAATTATCTGAATTAGAAGGAATCATTCCAGCATTAGAATCTTCACATGCCCTTGCTTATTTATATAAAATAAAAGATGAGTTTGATAAAGATGACATTGTTATAATCAATCTATCTGGTAGTGGAAGTAAGGATTTAGATATTATCAAAGAACATATAAAATTTAAAATAGGTTAAAAAAATTATAGAAAATTATCTTAAATTGTATTTTAATATGTAAATCTCCTAAATTGGAATTTTTCAATATATCAAATTCACGAGTGATTAGTTCATCAATCGATTCCCATTCTTTATACTCCTTTTTTAACTCTAAAGCACTATCTAAATTTTTCTTGGTGATTAATTTTTTAGGTTTTATCTTATTCCATTATTCTTTTAATAAAATTAAATTATAGGTTTTTTTTTGTTTAAAATCTTAAATTGAAAACAAATTTAAGAATTCTTCAATAAGGTTAGACACATCATCCCTATTTACTTTAAAATATGCCTTATGCTTTAAACTATTATAAGGGCTCCGAATTTTTCTCAGCAATTTTTCTTGATGTTTATTAATTATACCCTTTATTTCAGCTTCGCTGCGTTCTAAGACAGATTCCATTCTTCCTAAATCAACTGGAATAGTTTTGCCTCTCAATTTTATTAACATTTCTATAAGAGCTAATAACGGATTTAACGCAAGATCTCCTTTATTGTATTGAAGAAATATATTTCTCGAATTGATAAATGCAATAGCAGCTTGATTAAAATCCCCGATTTCTCGTAACTTTTCCCCAAGATTCAAATAGCTAATCGCTGCATGAAGAGGATCATTAATCGTTAAATATTTCTCTATTGCTTTCTTATAACTTGCTATTGATTTTTCAATTTCTCCCTCATTAGAATAAAATCTCCCAAAATTATGGAACATTTCAGGGGGAATTTCTAATCCATGTTCTTTAGATTCTGATTCATATTCTATAAATAAAGATTTAACTTTATTAAAATCATTTAAGGTTAAGTAAACATCTATTAAATATTTAATAGTATCTAACTTTTTAATAATAAGGTGTTCATCAGCAAAATATTCATAACATTTTTTTAATATTTTCTCAGCTTCTTTTTCCCTACTCTGAGTTAAATATTTTTTAACCTTTTCTAATTCTTGTTCATATTTATAAGTTTTATTGAATCTAGACATAATTAATTAAAATAACCATTTTTTAGCTTTTCTTCTTTATCTTCAGTTCGCGTATATGCATATGAAAAATTTGATAAATCACTTATTATCTTCAAGTGGAGTTGGTAATTTTACTTCATGGAATTTTCCATCACCAGGGATGTTGACTCTCTATTAAAAAGATTTATATAATTATGGTATATAATAATGTAATTTTGTTTGTAAAAATATTCACTTTCTAATACTTTAGGGTAAAATTTAATAATATCTTCAGCAATTTCTCTAGTTATCAACATTCTTCTTTCTGAATTTCCTTTAATCAATTTATTTTTGATACCTTCTTCGTCTAATTCAAACCACCAAGGTAATTCAATAAAAATAATATCAGAATTATATCTAAAATTGAGTCCACATAAGTATAAGGTACAGACAATCTGTTGCAATTCTCTTATGATATTATTCCAATTCTTTTTGATATTCTCATCATCACTTATAAAATTACTGTTTCTTTTCTTAATACTTTTATAAGCAAAAAACATTACATCTGTTTTGAATGTCAATAAACAATTTATACGTGAATTAAAACCGCCATCTTTATAAATTCCACTTAACAAATCTGCTTTTGTTATCATTATTGAATTTCTTTTTATAATTATCTTTTGTCTTGAAGTTATATTTTTAAGGTTCACTATAAATTTTACTGGCATTGAATTGCTACTAAGCGAATTTTCCCAGATATTTAATAAATCTTTGATATCATTAAGTAAAATTTTTGATCCTGTAAGTCTCTTTAAGAAAAGCTTATAAAATAAGCGAAGAAATAGTGTAGTGTCTCTCAACGAATAACTTACTTCCTCTTTAAAAAAATTAAACGAGATATCATTTGTATTAGGAAAATCCTTAAGAAAAATTTCTTTAAATAACTCTAATCTATTTGAGAGTTCCTTATCAATTGAATTACTTAATTGTATAGAAATTTTATAACAAAAATCAATTACTAATTGTCTAAATAATTCGAAATTAAAAATAATACGGGACTTATAGGTCTTTAATTGTTCTATTGTAAATTTCAAGCGTTTATATTTTTCATTAACTTGGATTACATTAATTATTTTATTCATATCCTCCTCAAGAAATTCATATAAGGATGCTACAGGATCATTCATTTTTGTAACTATTGATTATTGCAGATCAAACAGAAATTCGCCAGAAAAATGGGAAAAATTAGACTCTATTCATATATTAAGAAGAAAAATAATCAATAACTAATGCATATTTAATAAAACAAATTAACTTTTCTCTTTTTGATATAATTTTTTTCTAAGTTAACAAATAGTTATATGTAGTTCTGAGATGCTACTTACAGTAATAAAACAATTGGAACCATTATATAAGGAGTATTTAAATGGTTGAAAATTTATAATATAATTGGACTAAATTGAAAAATTTCAAAATTCCCTCTTCAAAAAAATTGCTAAATTTCCTATAATTGATACCAAGAGTTTTAGAAACACATAAAATAAGAATACAGAAATATAAAATTATATTTCAATTAATTAGATTGAAGGTTAATAACCATGAAACTACCTAAGGAACTTCAGAAGAAATCAAAAAAATCGGTTTCAAAAAAAAGAAAGACCAATAAAATAAATTCCTATATTCTAGCATTTAAAGCTCAATTTGCTTTATTAATGGACGAGTTCAAAGATAAAAAAACTATGGAAGATGAATATGAAATTAACGAAGTTAGCGATAAGACTGCTAATAAACCAAGGTTTGCCGTGAAATGGGATGATAATAAAATTCAAGTCGTTATTTTTAAGGATGTAATAAAAGAACTAAATGAAAAAATAGGGAGTTTGATAAGTGATACTAACTTTATTAAACTTAATCAACAAATTGCTAATCATGAATATGGACACATTCTCTCAGCAGAAACAACTCATAAGTTATATCCTGATGAAGCAAAGAAATATGATGTATTTGAGTTAAGCCAAAAACAGCTTCTTCCTATGCTTCACTCACCATCTTTAGAAAAAAAAATGAAGCAAGTAAGCATTGATCGGCTAATATATTCTTTCTGGGAGTTTTTAGCAAATTACATGGTGAGGGAAAAAATTGATTCAAATACTCCTTCTGACTCGCTTAAAAGTAAAGAAGCAAATATTCTTAATCTAATTCAACAAATTGAAAGTAAAGGGGAATTTACACTTTACACTACTTTTCGCAAAGAGAATGTAATGGATAAAGGATTTGATCGTTTTTTCCTTCTTCTTAGAATTTCAGATGAATTTTTTGTATTTGATCAATGGAAAAGATTCTGCTCCTTCTTTAATGGCAAAAAAATAAAAAAAAGTCTAAAATTAATAAGAACAATCAATGTATTATTCGAGAACATCATTAGAATCAATAGAAGTATAGAATCTATGAAAGAAGATGTTATTGAATTAGCAAACCATTTGGATCGCCTTAATTTCTCAAATATCACTCAAATGGATGTATTTTCTGAATCTGATAAAAGTGTAGTTAAGGAATTTATTGGATATTTGAAGGATAAAGAGAGTAAGTTCAAATAATTTCATTTTCTTACAAGTTCCTAATCAAATCCAACTTATATATTAGTTAGTGGAATATTCCAATCCGATAAATTTCCAAAATCAATTATTAAAATCCTTTCAGCCCTTAGAGAATGGGACCTCTCTTTTAAAAGCGGATAGATGAGTTAATTAAATCTGAAATAACAAATAAAAAAATTCAAAATATGATTTTTAGCGTTATGAAAGCGATAAATAAATGTTCCTACAGCAATGTTCCTACGGCATATGGTTTCTAAAAATCTAATTTTGAGAACTTTTTTAAAGAAAAATAGTATATTTCTTTAAAACATTTAGAATCTAATAAATCTATTCAAGACCGAATAGTTTTAATCTACAAAATCTCATTTATATATTTTTTTAACTAACTAGTAGTTAATCACAGTTAATTATTTTTTTTAATTATAGCTAATCTTTTTTTGTTTAGCTTTACAATTTGGGCAGAAAATGTAGGGAGGTATTAATTCAAATCCACAATTATAACAAGTTTTTGGTGTTGTTATCGCTTTTAAGTATTCTTTAAGAACATTTTTATTTTTATAAATTCCTAAAAGGATTAAAAATGGAATTATTAATCTTTAAATAATAAGTCTTAATAACAAATTAAAGATATTTTTGTATAAGAGCTATGATATTTAAAAGAAATAATGAGGAATCTGAGTTTATAGAAACTAGTTTTGAAGATCTAATTGAAAAGTTAATTGAAGATTCACCTGTAGTCAAAAGGGAAGAAATTAAAGAGAATCTAAATAATAAAAAGTTAGAGTTTCCAAATATTGCTCATTTATATCTGGAGATTACGAGAGAAGCGAATTCTTTCTTAGTTAAACACGAGAATTGTAGGAATAATTTAGAGAAGGGTTATTCTAATCTTTTAAAACTAATATCAGAAACTCTTAATATTGACACAATACCACCAAAAGATGAAAAAGGAGAACCTGATGAGGTTAAACGAGATAGACAATTACAGAGCTTATGGAAGAATAGAGAACAACTTAATGAAACAATGAGCCATTATGTGAGGCAGATCCAGAATCTGAGGGATAAAAAACATAGACGGAGAACAATAGGGTTAAGCTTTATTGCAATTGTTATTTCAATTTTTTTTCCAATAATATTGAAAATCTATTTTCCTTAAACTTTCAAAAAAACTTAAATAAAATTCAAATTTTACTCTTTTAGGAGGGGGCAGCACGGCGGGAGGGAGATTCAATAATATTTAATGACTTGGCAAGCAAAATCCATAACTAAAACAATTTGAACCATATAATTTGTAAAATTATATCCATTATCTTGCAAAATCCAATCAGGAGATGTATTGTTACAGATATTTCGCAAGTCATTCATCATCTCCTCAAATATTTTAATTGCTTCTTCAAAGTTTTTAGGAAGTTGATATCTTTCTTTTATAGATTTAAATTTTTGAATTATCATATTTTCATATCTTTCCCAATATTTATCACACTTTTCTTCAAAACTCTTATGTCTTAGATATAGATCAATTATACTAATTCCACCTGAAGTAGCAGCTCCAAGCAAACCCCATTTAGTAGCACTTTTTAGCATTTCATCAGATCCATTTAACCAACTAACAATTAATCCAAAAATTGCCCACCCTACTCCACCAATAACAATAGTAGGAATGACAAGATTCACCAAAGAGACGGAAGAGTGATAAGGTGTTCCCCAATCTGTAATATAATGTAATGCTTGCCCTAAAAAACTAATCCAAGATGGATGGTTCTTGAGAAAAGCGTTATAACCTTTCCTTAAATTAAGGATTGCCAACTCCATTGCTCCTGTAGTATGTTCAAATAACCATTTGGATAAAATTGGGATTACATTAGGAAGGTTATTTAAGTTATTTTCAATTTCTTGTCTATTTTCCAGATCTGGCTCAACGGATGCATTTACTAATCTGGTTAAAAATTTCTTTTGAACCCGAACTGAACCATAAACTCCAACCAATCGAGCCAATCCTTTATGACATATTTCTCTCAAATTATCAAACCACCTTTTCTAATTATGCTATTTAATTAATAAAACTATTCTTTGAATAAATAATATAGTAGAGCACCTATTCCTATTGTCACTAAGGCACCCAATGCAAAACCTCCTGCTGCTGTGATCCAAAAACCAGTTTCTTGATTTCCACATTTAGGACATTTACTATGATGAAATTCTATCGCAAAACCGTGTAATTCTTCACCACATTTGGAGCAAGATTTTTTATCTGGCAATTTATTAATTCCTAACTTAAATAATTCATTTTTAGCTTTTTTTAGAGCTAAATATTCATCATCAGACATTCTAACCATTTTTTCTCTCATTTCTTCACCTAATAATTTTTTTATTATACTTTGTATAATGATAGTATACAGTGATATTTAAATATTGATTTTTAATTTTTGAAAGATATAAATTTGGTCTTTATACTTTTTTTTATGTTAAGTTAACCATTCTTTTCTGTTTTTTAATAGTGCCTATTTCTTCGCGAAAATAATATGAATACCATTTATTATGTAGTTGAATATCCACGAAAATCATCATTAGGAATGCAACTCAAACCGGAAGAATTTACTAAAACATTTGAGTTTAAAGCAGGTAATATTATTGAAAAAAAGAAGAACATGAGGAATTTAAGAAATATGGGTATATTTGTTGGAATAAGTAAAGACAACAAGAGATGGATAACTCCAACATTTATAATTTAAAAATAGTTTAGTGAGCGATTTTAGTTTATCTAATCCTTCTACATCATTTAGATCTGCAACCCAACCTCCACTTAAATCTAAAGTACCATTTATCACGAAAACCTTTTCTCCTTCGTATTCCACATACTCCCATCGGTGAATTAGCGCTTTTAATTTAACTCCAATATCAGGAATTTTGGATTTAGGAATTAATCGCATTATAATCAACCTTATTTTATGTTCTTACTCAGTATGATTTATTTTTTTATACTTAATTTATATTTTTTTCTAATCCGACATTATTCTCATAGTTATAATGAATTAAGTTAGTTTTTTAATTTGTTTTTGATTAAATATTACTTATCTTTAAGCCTTGTTTGTAGGAGTCTCCTAATATTTCTTAGGTTAAATTTATGAAAAAAAGCATTTTTTTATTAATTCATCTAATAAAACCACAATAAATTGAATTCCATTATAGATTTTAAATTTATGTGAAATGAAAAATAATTAATTCTAGTTATTTGAAAATTTATTCTATTTTATTAGAATTTCACCTAATCATGTGGTCAGTTTTCTCTAGCTTAAAGAATATGAATAAAATTTTAAAAAATTAGATTACAATGTAGTTTTTAAGTGGATTTATCCAAAGGTTCTCAAGATAAATTAATTATTTTATATATATTGTTAAGCTATTAAATTTTGCACCGATAATATCCAGCTCAATTTAATCAATAGACGACTGATTTTCTTAAAAAATATAATCCAGATTTATGTTATATAGGAAATTTGTAAAGATTTAAATAGATGGGATTATAATTTTAATTGTGAAGATATCTTCAAAAAAAAAGTCTCCTTATCCATTTTCCAGATGGACTGAAGGAGACCGAATTTTTGAAATTGAATTTTATAAAGATTTAAATTGAAATGGATATAAAAGTGAATGTGATCCAAGTTGGTCAATGCAAGATATTGCTGACCATATTGGATGTGGAGAGACAACTGTATATTGTTTTATGAAAAAAAATAACATTCCAACAAAGGATCATTCAGAAGCACGATTAGAAGTATGGAAGTGGGAGAATAAAAAAAATGCTATTTTAGAGGGTATGCATACAGATAAATATAGAAATAAAAAAAGGTGTCAAACTAGTAATCTCTGGAAAGATTCGACGTATAGAAAGAAAACAGTTGATTCAAATATTAAATTGTGGACAGAGGAAAGAAGAGAGCAAAATAAAAGACAACTCGAAGAAATTCGCCATCAAATAAATTTTATATTAAAAGATGTAATAAGAAAATATCTCATTGAAGAAAAAACTATAGCGGATATTGCAAGAGATTATAACTGTACCGTTAGCCCTGTATATAAGTATTTCCAGAGAAATAAGATACCAAAAGTAGGAAAGATCCAGAAAAAAGTTTTGAATCTTTTATATAAATATAAATCAATAAACATCTCAAGGTTAATTAAACTAATGGAATCAATACATAAGGTAAAGAGAGATACTACTTATGCTACTATAAGAAAATTAGTTAATAAAAAACTAATTAATCGTAGTAAAGAGTTTGGAGATGGTAAAGCTGAAATCTTTCTTGATCAAAGTGGTAAGAAACTATTTGAATTAGTTTAAAACCATATATAATAAAAAAGTATTCAGGTTTATCGATTTGCGTTGCTACGCGCTTAAATAGGGAATTGTGTGTGTGACTACAAAAAACCGTATCGCCAAAAATCGCCACTCCCTCAAAAAATATATGTCAAAACTTTTTCTTTTTAAATTAAGGCGGTTAAGTAGTATAAAGCATAAGTTTATATTTCTCCGGCACAAACTAACTATAAAGACCGATCAATGCAAGTCAAAAATCGTGGTTCCTGCCAATCCCTGGATACAGTATTTGATTGCCTCGTCAAATTTTGCCAGAATTTTGTCTTTTGGTTAGCGTACGCCTATACGCTTAAACTTACTTAACCTATATAATTTTAGGCCTCTTTTTGGTCGCGTTGGCAGGAACCTCCCTTTCTCTTTTGTATTTTCATTTTAAGATCAGTGCTGATTTGGTGCTGATTTAAGAAGTTAACCAAGGTTTGTATATCAAACACATAAAAAATAAAAGAATCCTTATTCAATTACTATTAAATAGTGTCAATTCTTAACTATATAGTAATACAGAACTTTTTAAAAGGAGTTTAAGAAAAATAAAAAAGTTACTTCCTTGAATTTTTATGTTTTATTAAATTATTTGACTAAATTATTAAATATAAAAATGCAAATCTAGTTGATAATATGAAAAAAATTTTAGACTTTGATAAAAAAACTTTAGAACGATTTATTGTGAGTCTTACTTATGAATCAGAGATATTAGGAATTGAGATAGAGAAACTAGCGCTATTATCAGAGAGAGTTAGTGAGCATTATCCACAGAAACCCCTTCTTGGTCTTTTAAAAAGACGACCAACTAAAATACAAATTGGAAACCTAATTTTTAAAGATGAAAACAATATTAATTTCGTTGAAATTGGACAAGATTTTTTAATTTTCACATTTAATCAATACAATAAATGGAAAAGAGAATTAACTAAAATTATTAAAGTATTTGAAGCTTTAATAGATGCATTTGTAATGCCAAATATTACTAAAATTGTACTTACATATATTGATGTCTTTAAAATTCCCATTGACGGCTTCAATTATAATGAATATTTCTCTATACCAAATTTCGAGAATGATATCGGGTGGGATATTAAATATCATGATATTTTTATAGGAATTGTCCCTTATGAAGAATCTTTAGATATAGAAAAGAGAAAGATTACTTTAAGACTTAGATCACGCGGAATAGTTGATAATAATTATGTTTTAGGACTGGAAATTGTAGGAAGCGTAGATGAACTTAGTATGATACCTCAGCCTTATATTTTAAAAGAACATTTAGACGATTGTCATGATAGAACAGAAGACTATTTTATAACATTTTTAACTCAAGAATATAGGGATAAACTTGGTCTTGAAATATCTGATGACTCCTCTTGAGGTAATTCTAAATGAGCTCAAATTCGATTAATAAATTCCGTGAATCACAAGAAAATAAAGAATTTGCAAGTCAAATTTTGAGTTGGTTAGAAAATATTTTTTATAAAAACAAAAAAGGATTTAGCACAGAAACAAGTTCAGATGTCGAACAAGATGAAGAATTGGAATTTATAGAAACTTTAGGAGAAATTTTTAAAAATACTATTAAATCTAACATTAAAAAATATCCTATTGAAATAATCCCATTGTTATTTGATATTAATATTAAAATTATTACAGCGACTTTTGATATTTATGAAATTGAACAAAAGTTTTCCATTGAAGATATAGTTCAGATTTTTTTAAAGGTTATATTTGATTTAAAAAGTGAAAAACCCGAGATTTATGCGAGTTTAATACCTTACCAGCAGTTTCTACCTGAAACCATTGATTTTATTAGTAATAAGATTGCTAATGGCGTCATACCATTAAAATGGGTCAATCCAAATTATTGGAAACAAGTTTTTGAAAATATAACTGACTCAGAAGATACAAAATCATTAAGATTCTCAATAAGATCGCTAATCCCCTTCATTAATTTATTAGACAATGAGGAAAGACGATTAATTGGTTTAAGAAGTTAAGTCTCTCTTAAAAAGATGAAAAATGAAAAAGACAATTTATAAATATTCGTTAGAAAATGGAGAAAGTACAATATCTCAAGGTGATATCTTTCGCAATTTACCATATTTCAGTTATGATTATTTTATTCGCTTAGACCCCAATAATATTTATAAATTTGAGAATGAAAAATCTGAGATATTTGAGGATATAATTCAAAATGGATCTAAAGTACAAATTGAAGGTTTCTTTTATCCTAAATGGGGAATTTTAGCAAGTCAAGATTGTGATATCAAACCTAATAAGGATTTAATATTTTATCCTTTAAAGGAGACTAAATGTTTAATTGATGAAGATAACATACTTAAGTCAATTGATAATCAAATAATAAATACTACTAGAAGATTATACATACCAAAATTAGGTCCCCCTCATACTGAGGCTTATGGACCCTATGAGATAATTTTTCATAATCCTTTTAATGTTCCTTTTGAAGCAATAATTAATAATCTTTCTAATTGCTGGAAAGCAAGAATTATAGAACCTGCTCGAAAAATTTTTGTAGGCAAACTTACTCAGTTTTATTCTAGAACTCCAGTCGAAGAAATTATTTTTCTTGAGAATGAAGAAATTACTAAATATATGATAACAAATTGGGATGCATTTTGGAAAAAAGGAAAAACTATTGAAGAATTTAGAATTAAACTAAAAAAAATTGAGCAAATTTTAGATATTTTAGTGCATGTAGATCGAAAGGATGATTTAGAAGAAATCTTTTATTTCGATTTGCAATTAATAGATAAAATAAAAGATTTAATTTCTAAAGTAAAATGGTTCAAAAATTCTGAAGATTTAATAAAATTATGCAATTATATAAGTGATAATTATGACAAGAAGCCTAAGGAGGCCAATTCACAATTTGAAGAGCTGATTAATAGTTTTATTATAGAAGAAAATTCATTCTTAAATCAATTTGACCTTTTTATTGAAAGAAAATTAGAAAAAATAAAAGAGATAAGACGTTATGGTAAACCTCATTATAAAAAGTATGCGATTGATACATTAAAAGCTAGAGAACTTCGAAAAAATATTCCTGATTTTTTAAAGGAGTATAGACTAATTTATAGAGTATTAAGAACAAAGATCGTTTGAAACTTGTTTTGAATTTGTTTTTTATTGCTGGTTTATTGTTTTTAGGTGTGATTGTATGTAACATTTTCCATAAATATATTCCTAATTAATTTATTTGCTTAATCTATTTTTTATTTTCGCCAATAATTCAGCGATTTCTTTTCCTAAAGGAGTGAGGTTAACTTCTGTGCGGGCTCGGGAGCCTTTTCGTAAAACTGGTTCGATATCTGAGCTAACAGCGTAGATTTTCCAGTTCCAGAATCGCCGGCAATTAAGGCGTTGTATAAAAAACTGTTTAACTGTTTAAGGAGATTATTTAAAGTCTGGTATACGAAACATGGTAAGTCCGATGAGCCCCACATTAGTGGTATCCCGACCGTAAGGAAGGGGGTGGTTCAGCGGATATGGGATGCTGAAAAAAGCAAATGCCGAACTGTAATGGTTCGGATAGGGACTGCTATTTAGCAGAGGATACCCGGTCTGAAAGGACGCAGACTTCCAGATGGTCTAAACAGGAAAAATGTTTTCTCAAAAATTCAATAAACCATTGATTTGATATGAGTACATCAGGAAAATAGCCTATCAAGCGTTAAAGGAGGTGGTAGACAATAATGATGTCATTGACCTAATCCGATGGATTAGAAGGAATTCTAGTATGGGTGATTGAGAAGGCGGGATTCTTGAAAACCCAAGATCCTTTTCAGGGAAAAACGGTGACGGGATTCCTTGACGGAATAGCGGCGACGCAAAATCCGAAGAAGGACGCGGTGACGCGTTGGGCATTTGGGCTTGAGCCATGTGCGGGGAAACTCGCGCGCGTGGTTCTTAGAGGGGAAAGGGTCAGTAATGACTCCAACCTACTCGGCGATGAGCCCCACGAGGAAGGTTAGTGGTATCCCGGACATGAGAATGGGGGAAGGCTCAGCGGGCAGAGGATGTAGGAAAAAGCGAATGCCACTTTGTAATGAAGTGGATAGGGCTGTAGTTATGGTATAGGACTACAGAGATACCCAACTTGAA
>JAUWBH010000123.1 GCA_030605085.1 Promethearchaeota archaeon
GAGAAAGGAATTCTACCACAAAAGAGGGAAGCAACGAATATTGCTAAAGAGAGATTAGAACTGGAAAAGGAAAAATTGGAATTAGAAAAGGAAAAGTTAGAAGTAAAGAAAAAAAACAATCAAGAAATATAGTGCGCATTCACATTTTATCTGGTTCTAGTATAACTTTGAGAGATTCGTTCGCTTCACAAACTACTTTAAATGCCTCTCCAACCTTACTGAGCGGAAAGTTTTTAGGAAGTTTTCTCTTTTTCTCATAATATCTAAAACTGATTGGGATTAAATTATCATTTCCCTCATCATTCATTAATTCCATCAATCTTTTATGATATTGATCTACTTTTTTCTCCATCCTTTTAGCTTTGGTCTTACGATATTGCTTATAAGCATCCCCTATTTCTTTCCTTCTTATTGATTGTTGTATAAATTCTGAACTCCATCCTCCCTTTTCATTAAGATAATTAATTTTCTCAAAAATGACCTTAATCCATATACTTAACTCCTTAAATTTATTATTGACAATAATTCGTGCATTTTCTTCGTTATATCCAATACTTTTTAGGAGCTCACTTAAATGATTTACCAATTTGTTTCTTATTTGAATAGTGTTTTTCTTCTCTAATTTTAGATTTTCAGTATAATCAAGCCAATCGCTATACAATGGAAAACCCTTTCTGTGAAGTATTTCAATAATTCCACAAAAAAGTTTTTTTGGAATGTCACTAATACGAAGGAATTTTTGAGGAGTTAACCATCCAATATTTTCAATTTTAGATTTCGTAGGATGATATGGATAAAGTCTTATTAGGTTAGAAAATTTTGTAAGTGCTTGTTTTATATCAATACTATTATAACTATATGTCAAATTACTTTTATTCTGAGGTACCTTCATTTATTAATTCACTCATTAATATAATTTTCTAGATTATTTTCTTCAAATAAATAGTGGAAGGACTACTAAAAAAGTCTTATTGATCTCCAATAATCCAATTTATTATTCCCAAAATGTATCATATTTTTCCCATAATTAATTAGGAGAGTATCATAAAAAGTTTCTCTCCCACCGTAAAGAGACATCCCCACATGGCTAATCAAAATTAATAAGTATAAAGGTAAAAATTATATCCACCTTACCGATAAAGGCATAAAAGTTTACGAAAAATTAATAGAATTAAATAAGATGTTACTGAAAAAATAACGAAGTAAAAACACTTGAAACCAATTTAATCGAAAATTTATTTGTTTATAATTAGTAAATTTATTTATTTAGGTATTTGAAATTCTTTGTATCTGCCTTTTATCTCATCAATGTCAAAAGTTATTAAAGCATGACCTCTATGATTTCCTTCAAATATTTTAATAAGTTCTTGATTTTCAAAATTATTTGGCTCAATAATTACGTATTCTCGGCACATTAAACACGCTCTAGCTTTAATTGGAAACACCTTAAAATTTAATTCGCTGTAAAATACAAATAAATACGGTATATATTAATTTTTAGTTCGATAAGTTAATTCTTTCAAACCACTAATTTCAACTTTTCTGAATAGTATCCAAATTTTTTTAGAATTTCGTCAGCTATACTTACATATAACGCATTAAAAATTTAAGCGTATAATTATTTCTAGTATTCTAAATAATCTTATTGCATTTCAAACGCGTAAAAAGAAAGTAGACTTTTAAATTAAGGCAAAATGTAAAAATAAGGGTGAGTTAAACTCAAAGAGTTTAATAAAGGGTGAAATCCAATGAATGCCTTATTATTGAAGTCTACCCATAATTATTTAGAAATGGTGATATATAAATGCATTGGAAGAAACAAGAATAATTTCGTAAAAAGATGATATTAATACACTCAAGTTAACGAAATTATAGTACTATTTTCGAATAACCTTATTACATTTTAAACACTTTAAAAACTCGCTCGTTGTAAAATCCGATGTTCCTCTATATATAGCTCTTATCTGTTTATATGTTAATCGTGCTTTATTATATCTGCAATTAAGACACTTAAAATTTGACACATCGCTTTTCAAATCCTCATCTTTCCACACAAAAGGGTTTAATTCGTCTATTTTAGCCAATATCTCTTGTTGGGTAAGTTTATGGTGTTGTTTTTCTTTCAAAGAACAGGGTTTAAAAAGACCACACACTACGCATGTTAATCCCCCTTTTTGAATCGAATAACTCATCAAATTGTTACATTCTTCGCAAAACGCGATGTTTTTTTTCGGTTACTGTCTTAGGTTTGAAGTGTTTCGCTTGAGTGTGTTGTTTTAATGCATCCCACGACTCGAATTTTTTGTTACAATATTGACAAGCAAAAAGATTATTAACTAATTTTGACATATTAAATTCCTATTTATTGAAGCAAATTTTTTAATTAAGGAAATTATAAAATCTCTTAACTTTTCTGAAAAAATGACACTTTTTCCACTTAACAAATAAGATTTTTCAAAATATAAACCTATTTTTTTTGTTATTTGGAATTTTTTTCTGTTTTTCCTTTCAAAATTACCAATATTCAATTACCTAATTTTTCGTTAATTTATTGAACTACTCTGTATTATTTACAAAATAAGGCTAAAGAAAGGTTCAATAATTTCTTTAGAAATATTAAACTAAAATTTATTCGTTGGTTTTAAAGAAATAACTAAATACGGAATCAATTTCCTATCAGTTCTATTTAATTTCAACCTTAGTTACCTTTTTAAAATACTTTTTTGTAAAAATAAAAATTTAAATAGAAAATCTTTTTTGAAGGTGTAAGATAAAATTACAATTTAATCCAAATTTGTATAAAATGTTCTACGAAAAATTGGAAGAATTAGAAAAAAACTCAGAGTTAAAATTTAAGATGTATATTGATTTTGACCGTACTAACCGTATTTTTCATCATAATTTTTACTTTATTGAGTATAAATTTGTCTTAAAAATTGCATTAACACCATCTTTAAATTACGATGATACTGTTTACGATAACGATATAAAGGAGATAATGGACGAAGATCGTGTAGATCTAAAATTGGAAAAGTTTAATCTTGCAAATTACATATATTTACTTCATTACGGTTAAAATCTTTATTAAATTCCTATAAACGAAGAATTTTAAGAATTATTAGAAAATGTGTACTATGTGATTGAATCTGATTTTCAAAAGAGATCTAGAGAACATTTTGAGTTTTCAGAAAATTTTATAAATAGAATGGTTCAATTACATGAATATTTTAATTTTTCACCTCATGGAGATTGGTGGAGAAAGTTTCATGGCTTCTTTAAATTATTCTTAAATATTCATTGAATTCAAAAATATATCAGAGATAACGCTTAATAAAGAATTTTAATCAAGATAAATATTGTTTAAAGAAGTTATTAAGAACACAGACATTAGCATAGAAAAAACTAATGAGCAATTAGAAATAAAAGATATAATAAAGCCAATCGAAACTTTTTTTAAAGATAATCGTAACAAAAACTGTCTGTCTCTCCAAATAGGTTATAAATATGAATGGTTTTTCTATAAAGAGCTTGCCTTTCCAATGTATTCACATATGCTAATTTTTAAAGAATTTTTAGAAATTATTTCTAGATTTCAAGAAAATGCATACTTTATACTTTTGTATAAAGTACAAAAACCCATAAATTACATCAACAGGATTCCAAAATTATTAAAATGATTAAATAATTCTACTGGAGATTTCTAAATTGTTAATTTTAATATTTATTTTATTACTATTTTCAATATTCTTAGCGTTTATCAAATCGTTCTCGTAATCGTAATATTCGTATTCTTGTTCAAATTGTAGTTCTCTTATTTCGTTGTTTTCTACACCTTTCGTATATTTAACTTCACAATCCTTCAAACCTTTCGTTTCCTCGTTACTTCTATATAAATTTTCTTCGAAAAGAGAAGATAAAAACGAATACGCTGAAAAACACAATGTGATAAAGAAAATGTTGCTATATACTACCGATTCGGAAGATATTAGTTAAAAAATATTAACTAATTATAAGAAAATTATAAGAAAATTTTAAATCTTTTTTGGATAAATGTTTGGAGTTTCTTATAAGTCTTATCATCTATTAAAGCACGATCTATTATTTTAAGAAAATATTTTTTCCGTTCTTTTTCTAATTTGCTTTCCTCTACTGCCTTCAATTCATTTTTGTTTAAAAATACAATATTCTTTTTCTTTTTTAAAGCACTATCAATTTGAAGAAAAAATAAAAGAGATATTCTAGCACACTGTAAAATTCCTTTAGAAAGTTTATCTAATTCTTCATGACTCTTTTTTTCTATTAAACCATGACTATAATTACTCCTAACACGATAGCCTTTTACGAGTATATCGTTTATTATCAAAGGATTAAACCCAAATATGTTAAATACTTTCGATATTCTCTGACATAATTTTCGCTGTAGTTCTCCTGGATTTGCTGAAAACAAAGCTTCAAGACAAGAAATTCCATATGAAATCTGACTCTCTTTTGATTCGATATTTAAAAAAGCATTTTGGTATCTGCTTAAAGCAATATTAATATAGGTTTTATCAGTGGAAAATATTATTTCCTTTATTTTTGGTTTTCTAAATATTGAAATTATTTTAATCAACTTAGGTATTTCTTCTTTAGAAATAGCATATATGTGTTGACTCTTGATTTGTAGGAATTTATTTATATGTGTTATCTGTCCTTGAGTGAAATCCACAAGACATTGTCCGTAACCATGTCCCGACACAATACTAATGGTTCTACCCATTATACTTGAGGGGATCTTACATTTTCGTGAAAAAACTGAGCCAAGTTTAAAAAATAAGAAAGAATATATTAAAATCCTAATTTCTTTTAATATTTTACCTTGTAGTTCAAGTGGATTGTAGGGTTCATTTGTTAAAGGATATTTCCATCCTAAAATTGTATAACAAATATTATTTGATTGGAATACAGAAAATTCATTTTGAAGTAATTGAGGCGAATCATATTCAAAATCTGAAGATTTTATACGCCTAATTTTTAAATCTTCTGAAATTTGTAGTTCTCCTTCATTAACCCAAATTCCTTCAATAAAGATTTTAATATAGATAGATGTAGAATTAGGATCATCTAACCATTTTATTAAATTATTAATCTCACGTTTTAATTTACTTTCCTCTGAGAATTTATCATTTTTGAAAATTATATGCTTTGTAAAATTCTTAAGTAAATTTTTTGTCTGTATATCCTCTAATAAATAAATTTCCTTCAATATTTTTAAGATTTCTTCATACTCTAAAAGCTTTTGGCAAAAATCTTTATAAAACGCAGGGAATTCAATTAAAAAATCCATTTCTTTTTTTTCTATTTCCTTAATATTACCTAAGAAATATTCAATCTTTCCATTTTGAAAACGCAAGTTCGATAAATCAGGAACATATACTTTACGAGTGTCTTTAATTATAATATCTAACTGATTTAAAATTTTCTTTGAAAATTCTTGAAGCTTTGATTGTAATTCAATTTTATTTTGCGACATTTTAATTTATAATTCTATTTAAGTATTTAATACCTTGAATGAATTTTCTACTTTATTGTTAAAGGGATAATAGAATTAGTGATTATTTAATCCACAAAACCCACAAGCCATCGGGAGGGGGCACCATGAGGGAGAAAATAGAAAGAAAATAATAAGAAAAAAAAATAAAAAACAAAAACACACGAGAAATCCAGGAACTCATCTCCCAGCGGGAATATACATTAGAAGAAATGAGGTAAATGATTACAAGCCTGCACGAGCTCGCTGAAGCAAACGCATTAGCAAAAGAACGGGAAACAATCATCAAGTTGTTAGAAAAACATACTTCCCTTTCACTCCGTCAGATTCAAGAAGAGACCAATTTAACCGAAGGTGTGGTCTTCAAAATTATATCCGATATGAATGCGTTTAAAATTACTACTGCGGGGAGATTTACATTACGATAACCAATCAGCAGATTATTGACAGGTATTTACAACGGACAAGAATTTACAATTCATTTGGATATTTCAAGAATTTACAATTGATTTTAGGATTCAATCTTTTTAATATCAAAAAATAAAGTAGAAAATTTAAATTTCCTTTCCTTTAAAATCTCTTGCATTGTTTTATTAAAAATTTCTTTTCTCTCTTGATTATCTCCACTAAACTCGATATGAGACAATCTTTCTCTTAATTCCGTATTTAAATAATCAATGTATTCATTTGTTATTAATGGGTATTCAAATTGACTATAAAATCTAAATTCTAAAATAAAACTATTTTTATGCTGTGAACTAAAGTAAATATCCTTTAACTCTTTCCAATCATTAATATTTGTAAAATTACCATAGAATTCTCCAGAGAATTCATTAATAAACTTTATTTTCACATTTTTTTGTTTATTTACTGAGAATATAATCCCCTCAATTTCATTTTCATAAAGAGAACTATTTATTAAAGGCAACAGAGAGCGTTCTATATATTTTATAATTGAACCATATCTTTTTTTTCTTGTATAGTGATCTTTTGCATTGAGAATCTCGTTCATAATATCTTCACTTCTATATATTTTTGAGACAAACGGTTCTTCTTTCCATTCATATAAATTATCAGAATTATGAAAATTTATTATTTTTAAATGATCAGGGATTAACTTGAATAATCTTAAAAGTAATTCTTCAATGAATCTCTCAAACTCATAGGTTTTATCAATCAAATCTTGAAAATCAAATTTAGAAAGACCTTGTTTTTTTTTAATATACTCTAATAAATCGTTAACATGAGTTCCATGATGATACATCTTATCTCGGAATTTTTTAATCAATAACACTAAATCTTCTGTCTTTTTTAATTTCTTGTTGTAAAGATCAAAAAGCATTAGTTTAACCTTATTCAATACTGGAATCCAATTGTGAACTTTAAGCAATCTTTTATTTATATCCTTTACTGAAATACCTGGAAATTCAATATCTTCTTTTTTCAATTTTAGTTTTTCAATTTTTAAAACATCATTTAGATGTCCGAGTTTCTTTTTATTTAAAATTGTTTTTAATCCTCTTTCCTTACAATAAATCGCTGTTAAATGCTCTAATGTGTTCCATAGGATCATTAGTTTTATTTCTAGTGTAGATGTTTTTAATTTACTATATAAAAATTCTCCAATAATTCCATAATAAGAATCATTTATTCCTTGACATGATAGTGTATTATTGAAGTATTCTTCAAATATCTCAAAAGGTGTGAAAATAACTAGATTTCTTGAATCAAATCCTTTTTCATTATTTAAAGAATGAGAAATTATCCTCCAAAATTTAAAAAAGTTTTGGGTTTTTTTGAAAACGAAGATTCGATTAATTTTAAAGATAAAGCTACATAAAAACGATAATATACTTAATATTGGTCTTATAGTCTCATAAATCTTATTAGTTATTTGATTAGGTTCAGTAGGAACATCTAAATTGTTTTCAAAAACGATATAAGCATCATCTCCCTTTCTTTTAAATAAATTATAATTTATTGGAGGGATCCTGACCTTTTTTTCCTCTCTTGATAATCTTAAATGTTTTTCCAAGTGAGAAGCATATCCTTGAGGATATAAATAAAATTGTTGAGATTTATAGTTAATTTTCATAGAACATGGAATATGCAGACCAAATATTTCACTAATAACTATTATGTGTCCTTCTACCATTAGATTTCTATTCGTCTCTTAAAATTTTATAAACATTAATTACATTTTAATACTTAAAAGTTCTTTGATTCATTTAAATCTACCTTCCCATTTTATCCTATTCATTTCAAGAAATCTATTAAATAAAGATTTTTTATTAGGATTATAACATTTTATTACTTTAATTCTACACCTATTATGACAAACGATTCTTTCTCTTTTTTTCTTAACCTTTTTATTTTATTATCCGCGAATTTGATCATTGTCTAATAATCTTTTACTATTATAAGAAATATCTATCCAATGTTTTTTCATATCAGAGTTCATTCTTACGCGAATCGAAGTCTTTTTATTTTTCTTTTCGTTTTTAAGACATTTTTCCCATTCCTCTTTTTCGGACTTAGTTAGTGTAATCTGAATGCGGGAATCTTCATTTCCTTCTTTATTATCAAATCTTTTTAGTAACTTTTCCATGTTTTTACACCTTTTCGAAGTATTCGCATATAACTTCTTTAAAATATGAAAAAACGGTCAAATCATTAAAGTAAGAATTAAAATATTTGTGCGTAAATTTCATAAGAATTGTTTTTAAAGCAGGGATTATCATTTTTCTAACATACCTCTTTCTCCTTTTCTTCTTGGGTTCCAAAACAACATAGCCAAGAAAGTAATCTTCCTCGTTCTTCGACTTGTTGCGATTATAGAGCCATTCCGAAGTCTTTAAATAAGCGAATTCTTCTACTTGAAAGATTACTTTGAAATTATCTATTTTGACGCTTATAACATCTTGAGAAAAAATTGATTTACAACTGTTTTGAATAGCAGTATATAAAAGACCACTTTTAGCGTGATCTTTTTTAGTAATTTTTTCAAATCCGTTAAATGGGGAAGAAACAAGCGTGACTCCGTTGTGTACGATTCCTACTTCCTTTACTAACTTCTTTAACCTCATAAATAACTTCTTTTTTTATTTTTTCAAATCTCCTTAATTTTTTTATCATACCATATACTAAATTAATCGGTTATACCATCTTCAGTAATACAGAAAATTGCTTCGTTTTCAGGCAAATGTGGCGCACTTACAAGTTTCGCAAGTCTTTGCACTCCTTTCCCTTTTTTTAAATAGACTCTGTAAGTTGAACTGTGCGCAACGACATTTCCACCAGTAGCTTGTATTGGATCGCCATAGATTACATCTGGATCGCACGTTACTTGATTGGTTATAACCACTGCCAATTCTTTATTACCTTCTGCTAAATTCATTAGAGCGTTAACAAACGACTTTATTTTTTGTTGTCTATCAACGAGTTTCTTTTTTCCAGCATATTCGCTTCTAAACTTATGTATTATAGAATCCACGACAATTAGTTTGATATTCTTTTCCTTAATTGTTTCCTTAATGAATTCTAACTTTTTTACAACAAGCATCTGTTTTTTAGAAGTGGTAAACCTTCTGTAAATAATTTTGGATAACGCTCTATTAATGTCTAAAAATTTTGCTCTTGCCATTTGTATTATTCTTTCAGGTCTGAATTTTCCTTCCGTATCAAAATATAACGCGTTTCCTTCTAGCCCGCCTTCCTCGTAAGGTAGTTGCACATTTACGCAAAGTTGATGAGCAATTTGCGTTTTACCTGTACTATACTCTCCAAAAAATTCGGTTATTGCTCTTGTTTCGATACCGCCTCCTAATAATTTATCCAAATCTTTACTTCCAGTTGTTAATTTTCTCAATGCTTTTCTTTCTAATAAATTATCGTAAGCACTTTTAAAACCAAAGCCAATTTTCTTAAAAGCTTTATTGACTACAGTATTCACATCTTCTTTACTTAACTCTGTTGCATTTATTATATCTTCAACTGACATCTCAATAAGAAAATCAACATAATGAATCCCTGCTTCTCTTAGTTTTTTTAACACGCGCCTTTTAATTCCCCGCAATTTCTTTATTTTTGTAGGAGCTTTTGTTTTTCGTAAACTAACATCTTGATCTAAAACAAATTCACGAGAAAAATCTTGCTGATATACATCTCCATTCGACATTTCTACACCTATGATATTGTTTAATTAATTTAAATTTCGAACAGAATAAATCTGCATAAAATTATCGTTAAAGTCATTTCTATCGTATTTTCAATTATATAATCTACTGAAATCTAATTAGCACCGTAATCTAAGATTAATTTTAATCTGAAGCGTCTCAGATTTGTTCTCTGCGTCGTATGGAAAGGTCAAGGCAAAGTAAATTATTGGGCGCAGGAACCTTGTTCAAGAGTGGCGGTTCGCCACCTCACTCGTCCCGGCAATGAGGAATGGACGAATGGCCAGATTTATTCTGTTCTATATTTCTGTGTCTGTATAAATATATTTAAATACCGCACTTTTTATTACATCAAATTTAATATCAGATCTTTTGTATCTTTCAGGTTATATTTTTTTTCTAAATAATGAATATAACTTGATATTGCGTTTTTTAATACACCAAATCTAACAGCAAATCTTTTGTATTTTTTAGGGTTAACCATTTTAGTAAAGGCTATCCTTCCATTAATACTATTTGTCAAATGCTTTATTTCTTCCAAAAAAAGTTCGTTTATTTTTCGTGGATTCTCGTTTAACTCGTATATATATCCTTCTAATTGGTGCAAAGCCGCTCGTAAATTTTTAATAAATTTTCTTTTGCACGCTAAATAGTCTTTATGAGCAACGATACCGCATATTATTCTGTCGCCTTTGTGATTATAAGAAAATCTTTCTTTCTTTAGATTAACGGAAAAACCATAATTTTTAATGCATTGAATCAGTTTATACCGAAATTTCGATAAAGAAATGGTAAAGTACGAACTCGAAAAAGCTAAATCGTCGGCATAACGAGAATAGACAAACCCATATCTCTTTGCTATTTCGTTTAAAGCAACGTCTAAATTAGTGCATATTAGATTAGATAGTGCTGGGCTCGTTGGACACCCTTGCGGAAGGTAAGGGGGTTCGTTTTCTACGATTGTTAATTGTTTCAGTAAATTTAAATACGTTCTGGGAACGCGCGAACATAAAGACGATAACAAAAACGATATAACTCCAGAATACCCAATGGTTAAAAACACGTCAAGAATTTGCTTAAATTTAATCGACGGAAAAAAATCGCTTATATCTATTCTGTAGATGGTACTAAGATTATGATGCACTTTAGCGTTTGTTACAATCGAACGATTCTCTCTAAAACCGTGAGCAAACTTACTTAGTTTCACTTTTTTTAAAATTTCGTCGTAAATCTTTCTCTGAATGCGTTTTAACTCTTCTATGGGAGCAACAATTTCTCTGAAACCCCCGCTTTTTTTCGGTATGAGAAATTCTTCGTACAGCTCTTCTTCCTTATCAATACTTTTCTTAATACTAGCGTATTTTATCAAATGTTCTAATTCAACGTCAAGAAATTCTCCTAAATCGTGAGGTCGATAAATTATGGGTAATCCTCTTCTTAGTAGTTGTTCTTTCTTTGGAATAATATTATATATAATGTTATTATATCTTTCGAACATGAATTTTGGATACCAGAAACCGCATTTGATAAGATAATTTCCACGACGAGGCATTTTTACCTTTTTTACCATATTTTTTTAAAGACCTCAACAATCGCTTCTTAAATATTTTAGAATGGAATAGTTCTATTCTCTTATGGAATATTGAATTTTTTGGGAAATATTGAAGTACAGAATGGCAATAAAATTACCATTATTATCGTAGTAGCATAAATTACTAGGATCTGATACGAGGCAATATTTAGATTCAATTTGACTTATTATTAACTCTCTAAATTCTTGATAAAAGTTTTTACCTCGTTCTCTTTCCATATAAGGCTTACCAAACGTAAATTTTACTCTTATTAAATCTCCCGATTGAGAAGTAATTTGATATTCTAACTTAACGCCCGATCTTAGCGCGTAATCTTCGAGAATTAAAATTAGATCGATGTTTGAAGTATTCGGCTGGAAGTTGTGGAATATGTCGTTGTGTAATTGAATACAATCGGATAGGCAAAACACTTTCGCACAGTATATGCATAATACTTGACATTTTGAACAAGTAGTGTTAAAACAAAAACCGCATTGAATCGAGGACGAGAGACAATGAATATTGCCACAGTTTTCGCATCGAACAACCTTTTCTTTTTTTAATGTTTCAATTTTAGAAACAATCGGTGTGGATTGAGAGTTTACGCGTTTAAAGTTAGAGCTATTTGCGTTCAATCGTTTTTCTTTTATTGTACGCTCTTCTTTCTTGCTATTTGTCATTGTTATTCCCTCATTTTGAAATATAATTAAAAGTATAAATCTAATCCCAAATCAAGCGAAAAATCGACTAACCGTTTGTTTTTCGCGAATTCTTTTAACATTAAATATAATTGATTTGATTCTAAAGAATGTAAAATTTTTATTACGACCTCTTTTATGTCCTGTTCTTCGTTAATTTCAGGTATATTTGAAATTTTTTCAAAAATCTTGCCGAACGATTTATTGTTGAACAACGGTTCGAATCTTTCGATGATGTTATCGTAGTCTTCATCGTTTAAATTAGAGAATGAAATCAAATCGAGTTCTTCCAGAATTTTTTTTTTATTCTTCGAAATTAATTCTAAAGGTTTTGAGCGGAGTTTGAATTTTACACAGTCGAATTTAAATTCTGGAAACGACCTTTTTCTGAGAGCGAAATGACTTAAGAATTTATCTACGAAATAAGAAAAGCTAAAAAGTTTACCATCGAAAACATCGTCGAATTTATTACTTAAATCTCTATATTTTAAAGTAGCATCTTGATTGATTAGTTTAGAATCCTTGCCATCACCAGAGATTCGAATCAGATCGGAATATTCGTCAAGTTCTAAGCTAGCGATTTCACGAATTAACTCTAATATTTCTGGTTTTTTCTCTTCAAATATCCCATCATGAAAAGAGGCAGGTAAGCTGTCCATAAAGTCTTGAAAATAAGATTCCTCTTCTCTTGAACTTAAAATTTCAAAGGATAATTCGAACAACATACATTTACTGCATCTATAACAATGCGGGAATAATATAGATGGCTTGTTTCTTCGAACATTCCAATAAGTTTCAATCTTTTTTTTGAGGTGTTCTTTTATGGGTGTCGATCTTAATATATCTTTTAAATGATTACTCAGAAAATTAAAATCGAACGGGAATATGCGTTTAGGCGAATATATTTCAGGATTCTCCCCTATAAATAGAAATATCAAATCAATTAATTCCTCGTCCTTTCGGAGTAAAAATTCCAGAACATCAATACCCCATGTGCTTTGTTTAATTTCTATGCCATCGTTATTATTAAGGATATTGCCGATTCTTTTTTCGATTTCTGAAAGATTTTGTGAGCAACTACTTAAAATTATGTCGAGAGGTCTATCAAAAACTTTTTCGATTATGGTATTTACCAAATCATTCTTATCGTACATTTTTATATCACCCTTTAACTTATTTTAGGTAAAGATTTAGCTTTAAGGTTAAAGAAAGTATAATTTAAAACATAAGTGTAAAAAAGTTTAATAAAAATTCCGTCCGATAAGCGTTTTAAATTTCCCATCTTCAAAATCCTCGTTAAATCTTTACTAATTTTTGGTTTAATCATAATTTTCCTCTTTTTCGATAATTTTAACTTTTCACATTTTTAACCATTTTATTTTTCTTAACAAAAACCTTTTCAAAACATTCACAGCAAGGAAATCTTATTTTTAAATTGCATTTAATCTCCAATTCCCCCTCCAGTTATTGAAAAAAAAGCTTCATCTATTGGTAAATGAGGCGCTTCAACAACTGTTGCTATTTTTTTTCCGTGATTGCCACTTCTTAAATATATTCTGATGATAGAGTTATGAGCAACTACATATCCTCCGATGTGTTCGATAGGATTTCCATAAAACATATCAGGTCTTTCTTTAATTTGATTTGTTACAACTACAACTAATTCTGGAAAAATTACTGTTAATCTTAATAAATCGTGAATATGGGAATTCAATAAATATTGCCCCTCTGTATTCAATCTATATCCTTTACTTGAAAGTACGCGTTCTGGATATTCGTTTTGAAAATGATTGGTTAAAGTATCAACAACCAAGAATTTTACGTTTTTCTTTTTTATTATAGGTCCTGCTTTATTAATAAGTGATATTTGGAAATCGGCATTGTAAGCTCGACCAACTGTAATATTATTTAGTACTTCTTCAGGATTTAGACTTCTTGCTTTGGTCATTTGTACTATTCTTTCTGGTCTAAAACTACCATCCGCATCAATATATAACGAGTTTCCTTCAAGACCCCCTTCTTCGTAAGTCAATTGAATGTTAACCGAAAGTTGATGTGCTAATTGTGTCTTTCCTGTTTCAAACTTTCCAAAGACTTCGGTTAGCGTTCCGGGTTCAAATCCTCCCCCTAATATATCATCAAGGATTTGATTACCCGAAGTTAATTTTCGTAGATATTTTCTTTCCATTAAAATCGTCCAGCCCGATTTAAAACCTAAATTTAGCATGTTCTGAGCTTCCTTAATAATTTTTTTTGATGTCTTTTCACCTAGAGGTGTATCATACATTAATTTAGATAAAGGTGCTATAGCAAGAGCTTTTACGGATGAAATTCCCGCATCTTTCAATTTTTGCAAGGTTAAATCTCCTACTCCACTAATAGATGTTAATTCACATTGATTTTCGCTTTTTTTTCTTACCAAGTACTTTCACTCCCGATATGGTTTTGATTTCGCTTGTTTTGGATAGTTCTCACTCCTATTTTTTCGTAAGAATTTAGCTCTAAGGGTAAAAAACAACCATTATTTTTGCAATGAAAGAGAACAAACGGATGCAATTGATAGAAGTCTACCTTTACTTTCCTTGCCAAATCCTTACTTTTTATGATATTTGATTCTTTCGTCTTAACACACCATTTTAGTTATTTTCCTCAACTTCTTTCAAATTTTTTGCTTTTATCCTTTAATTTGTCATTAGTTTTTTCTAAAACATTGCGTTCAAATAAAGTTAAATTTGGATTTTCCAGCAGGTTTTCAAATTCATTTAATAAAAGATACATTTCTTCCTTACTTAAATAGTCTAAATACCCTTTATTTAACAAATAACTATGTAATTGAAAGCTTTTGATCCCAAACGATTCAACAATAGCTTCCTTTAGTAAAGTACGAGCGAATTGTGTGTTAGAATTTGCTATTTCTTTCAAACCCTTAAGATAAGCAATTATATTACAAAGAATTGAGTAGTCGATAAAACTTGCTGCAATAAGCTCAATTTTTTCTTTATAGACAATGACATTGTATAAATCTCTTAAGCTTGAAATAAAACTGTTCTTAGATTTTCTAATTCCATCCTTGATATAGTCCAATTCTTTTTTACTAAGATGATTTAAGTATCCATTCTGAATCAAATAAAATGTAACGGGTATAAATCGAGTTTTAAACCTTTTTACGATTTCTTTTTTAAATACTTTTATTGCTAGAGGATCTCCTACCTCCGCTAGTTTTTTTAACAAAGGAAACGCCAAATTACTATGAAGTATCCTTGTATCGTAATCGTTTTCTGTCCATACTTGCAAATTCGAACAATGACCCCAAAATTCAACTTTAGGAGATATTTTAAATTTTCCCTCCTCTTGTGATTTATATAAAACTCTAGCGGCTTCGTCAATTGAATCAATCTCTTTGTAATTTTTTAAGTCATTGGTTGGGATATTTAATAACAAATGTTTGCAGTGTATAAAACGCTCGTTATTTATATAAATATTAGTTTGATCCTCTTCCAATTTAAGTGAAATATATTTATTAACTTTAAATTTATCAGTACCCAAATTAGTCTGATTCCCCACCTCAAAATTCTGCCTAATTTCTTTCAATTTACTCATATCTATTACCTCATTTCTATTCGATTAAGATTCGTCTAGTTTTTAGATATTTTAATCTAATGCCTATTAGTTCTCTAGCGACCTGAATTTCTGCCACCTTCCATTCTTTGCTACTGAAAATTTTATCCCAGTTTATATCCTCGTGTTCTTCGTCAATTCTGTATTTTTCTTTTAAGTCCTCCGATATTTTATTCTGAATTCTTCTTATATCCACATATTCGGGATATTTGATGTAAAATTTTCCGTTTTTTTCAATTTTTTTTATGTAATCTCCAATATTTACGGAAGGGATTTTATTTTTGAAGAGTTCCTTTTCTTTATCGTACTCGTCTTCTTTAAATGGTTTTATAACGTACATCCACAAATCTCCCCCTCTTAACGAAGTCACCTCTTCTTCTGTAATGTCTATATCGTAATATTCTTTAAGCTCGGATATTGTATCGTCCTCTTCTTCGCCTCTCGTTCTTGCGATTCCTTTAAGACCTTCCAAGACATCATCTTTTTTGTTCTTATTCATATTTTCAACACCTGTCGCTTGAGATTTAGGTTTTGATAAATTTTTGACGCTATTAATTTCCTTGCGAGTAAGAATCTAGCGTTTATCAATTGATTTGAATTTATAAGCTCTTCCCAATCTCTCACCTTAAATTTATGGATTATCGGATAGTTTTCCTTTAATTTTTCAATTATCTCTCCATTAACTTTACTTTGTCTTATTTTTACTAGATATTTAAAGTATAATTTACCTCTTTTTGTGAGTTTATTTACATACACATCGGTGAAATTTGACGATATTTGTTTTTTGATTCGTTCCTTTTCTTCGTTGTAATCATTAGTGTTAAATGGTTTTATCGCAAATATCCATATGTAGGTATCGTCTAAAGACCATACTCTTTCTTCTGTAATTTTAATGTCCAATTCTTGTTTTAGGTTCTCTATTGTCTTAAAACAATCTTGACTATTCGCGATTTTCTCTAAAAAACTTAAGATCTGTTTAAACTTACGCGTCATAAAAATAGGGAACTCTATCCACTTTTTCCGTGGTTTAAAATCAATAATCAGTTCCTTACAGTCTTCACACACGTAAAAACGCCTTATCCCTTGTTTTTCTCGTAATCCTACCTCTATATTAGAATCTTTTTTATACACATTCCATAAAAGAATGTTATTTCGAAAACAATGCGGACATATCCATTCTCTCTCTAAAATTTTTGGAATTATTTTTTTAAAATCGAAGTTAATTAGTACCTTTCTAAACCAATTTCTTTTGATTCCCTTAAAAATTGGATTGCCTATTTTTTTAATCTTAATTTTTAATTCATTTTGCATTTATTTCACACCCAATTGGTACTTTTTTATTGAAGATTTCCTTGATAACGCTTTCAAAGGGAAAAAATTGAGAAGTCGTTTCTAAATTACATCCCTTAAAAGTTTCTGAAAATTTTACTAGCATTTCCTTTATTTTTTGTCTTATTTCTTCAATTGTTTCGCTGTCTATACTCTCTCTATTGTCAATTAAAGCGTAACCGTCTAATTTTTCTTTTTTACATTTGTCGGTTATAATTTCCCCGCACGCAAAGACAATGGTGTAGTTGCCAGCTTTAAAATTGTCTATAGTGTGATGTAATAATTCTTCGCAAAAAGATCGAACAGCGTAAAAAAGTCCGGCTATTAAATCGTGTTCGGGTATTTTTTCTTGATTTTCAATTTCGTCGCATATAATATTAAAAAGATTTTTGCCACACGATGATATACAGATTAAATATATAGGTAAAGCACGGTTAATATCTTCGACTTTCAGGAGTTTATTACTAGTGAAAACTGCTTTATAATCGTAATAAATTTCTTCAGGAAGATTTTTAAGAATTTTTATCAAATTAATTTCGTTCTTTTCGAGTAGGCTCGACAATTCTACAAACCTCTTTGAAGCTTCTACCAAGAACGAAGGAAATAAACTTTCGAATACCTCTCCTATCTTAGGTTGAAGCGATTTAACGACGGTTGTAGTTAAATTTTCGTACATAGAGCAGACTTCAATCCTGTTAGCGTGTTCTTCAGGCAATACATCTAAAAGAACATTGATTTTCCCTAAAATTTCGTTCGTCTTATCCAATACTTTCCTCCATACATTCTGTAGCTTGATAATCGTCGCAAAATCAATGTGATACTCTTCACATCTAGAGCATCTAAGGATTTTACTCTCAAAATCTTCAACCAATTCACTCCTACACTTTGCACATTTGCTCATTTGCTCGCCCTCTTCTTTTCTTTCTTACTTAATTTTTTTTCATGATCTTTTTTATTTTTCGGTTTTTTTTTGAATTCCTCGACAATTTTTTTCATTTC
>JAUWBH010000166.1 GCA_030605085.1 Promethearchaeota archaeon
AGGGTTTAACGGGTGTGTTTAAATTAATCATTCCTGAAATACTTCCATTTCGTGCATTTTGGATTTTAACAACGAAATGGGGAATTAATAAACAACTTGCTATAGAAATTATTTTTGAATTTGTAAAGAATTATTCAAATCCAGTTTATGTTGGTTTAAAGAGGGAGACTATCATCGAAGCATTTAAGTATTCTAATGAATTAAAACATGATATTTATGATTGTTATTATTTAGCTTTAGCTAAACAAGAAAATGCAACCTCAATTTTAACAACGGATACGGATTTTGATAAATTATGTAAGAAAATTGGATTAAATTATGAAAATCCTATCCCTCCTGACATTTTAAAAACATTTTCAGCAATCAAGTGATTAATGACAAAAATTTCAGAAACCTTTTCTGAAAAAAGATATAGTGGAAAATAATTTGTAGAATTAGTTATGCGTTTTTTTCTTTTTTTATTTCACATCACATACGCCATTAAATTAAATTTTTAATAACCGGCTTCCATGGATAATCATCTTGATTACTATTTTATCTTCTTCTTCAATAAATCGATAAATAATTCTATATTTTTGAAGAAAAAGTTCACGATCTTCGGGATTTTTAGATTCTGGTACTCTACGCCCCATTTTAGGAAAGAGTTTTAAATTGTCAATAGATTCGTGAACACTTTCAAAGAAGGTATTTGCATATTGGTAAGAGCTCTTTGAGATGTAAGCTATTATATCATCTAAATCAGTTTCAGCATCTTCAGTCCACTCTATTTGAACCATTTTTTTCTTGCCTTTTCCATGACTTTATCGTGAGGAATAGTTTTTCCTTCTTTTATTTGCTTTTCAGCTCTTAAAAGTTTTTGTTTTACAAAAAGATGATATTGAATATCCTCTAATGTCGTGTCTTCTGGTAAATCTTGTATAAGTTTTATTACTTCTTCTTTAATATTGCTTGAATTCATATTTTTTCATCTCATTTAATTATAATAATTCTAAAATATATATGTTTAAAGACTCTTATAATTTTTTCACTAATGCTCAATAATTATATTGAGTATCTCCTCGTTTTTTTTGGTTTTTATAAATCTCATTATTATCAGAAGGTCAATTAATTGAGAGAGAAACTATTAGATCATCTATAGATTGCTCAAGTATATGTTTAGCTATATTAAGTTTATCAATAGCATTCATTATTCACTTTTATATTCAGATTTTTTTTGAGCTAAATCTTCAATTTGATCTTGAAGGTTTTTAAGAATAATTGCATCTTCTTCTGCTTCACTTAAAGTTCCATCTTTAGCACGTTTTAAAAATAATGTAGAAGACTTGTAATTCCATTTATTTAGAATCCGTTCAATTTCTTCTTTAAGATATTTTAATTTAAAATCAATTAACTCTACTATTAAGTCTTGCTCTACAGAAATCTTTGCCATGTCTACAACCTTGAATAAATAATAAAATTGATTCTAAGATATATATGTTCTAAGCCTCTTTTAATTTTTTTATTAATATTCCATAGTTTTATTTCACTTTTTTCTTACCATTGACTAAATTTAATATCATATAATTGTCGGAAAGTCACCCAGCAAGTTATAGATATGTCTTTTGCTCTCCAATCTCTCATGTTTGAGTATATTGTAAAAAATAAAGACTCTCTAAAACCTGGGATTATTGAAGTTCCTGAAGACATTGATGATAAAGTAGAATATTTAAAACTTAAATCGATGGGAATTGAAATTGACACTTTAACAGAAGATCAATACAATTATATTCATGGGTTCGAAGAGGGAACCTAATTGATTAATTCTTCTTTATTTTTTTTAATGATTTCATGTTAAAAGAAATTCGGCGATTTTAACTATTTCCATATTTTTTCTCCTGTTCGCCAATTTTTTCATTCATGGTAGCCAGTTATTTAATTACAAAAAGTAAAATAATATTAACTGGGTTAACTTTTTATTAATCATTCATAGAAATTAATGTAAGATAATTAAGGACGAAAAATAAAAAATCTCATTATAATTGATAACAGATGCTGACGGAGCCAAGCGAAGCTACCTTGTTAGAAAAGGCGAAAGCTGAAGAAAAAGCTTATAATTGGGCAGATGCCGCTAAATTATATGGGCAGATTGCAACATCTTATTTAGATAAAAATTTACCAGAGAAAGCGGCAGAAATCTTCAAAAAAATTGGATACGCTTATTATAAAGCGGCTTATACAGTTGAAACATCCGAAGAATATTTAAAACAATGTAAGACAGCCATCGATGCATACAAGGAAGCAGCTGATCTCTTTAGACAGATTGGAAATAATGCTGAGGAATTGGAATGCGAAGCAGAAGCGTTATTTGTCAATGGAGATATTGCAGGATCAATTGCAGGTATAAAAGAAGCACTCAGCAAGTCTAATGAACTTTTTATTAAATCGAATGAGTTTTATTCAAAAAGGAACCATCAAGAGAGTTGCGCAAGAACTTTAAGTAGGGCAGCAACGGCATCGCATTATTTATCGTATTATTGTAGCGAGCGAGGGGAAATTCTGAAGGTTGGCCAAAAAGGCAGAGAAATTTCAGAAAAAGCTTGGGAGATCTCAAAAGAAATTGGAAATATAAAATACCTTATCGAATCAATAACAGCTGAATCATGTATATGGATTAACGAATCAAATATTGTATCTGATCAATTTTATGAACAGCGTAAGGAACATTCCAATAAATTACTTCAAAAAATTGAAAAAAGTCTAGTATTTGTTGAGGGTTATAACGATTTTCAAGGTCTTAGTATGATTTATACTACAGCTGGTTATTGTTATACAGGTTTTGGATTGTTTTTTATTAAAAATGATGCAGAACAGAAGGAACTTCTTGATAAAGGGTTAAGGTTACTTGAAAAAGGTTTGGAATTCGCTAGAAAAACAAAAGATAAATCCATGATAATACTTTCCATATATCATCTATATCGTTCAGCAATTTTTGGGGAGAGGATTGAATACATTCAAAAGAGAATATTTAGCGACCTTAACGAAGTCGAAAAGCTGTGTAAAATATTCTTAGGCTCAAAAAATATCTGGAATTTATTCCCGAAATATATTCTTTCTCTCTATTATGCTATTCTTTCTTTGAGTGGTTTATTCACCCCCGCTCAGAGAACATCTTACGCTAAGAAGGGGATTACACATGCTATAGGATTACTAGAAATAGGTTCTTCTCTCCCCGCTTTTGCAATTACATATTGGTGTGTGACTTCGTTGCATTCAGTACTAACTCTTTTAGCTACGACGAAAGACGAACAAGATGAAAATGCAAAGAATATGCTTTAATATGCTAAGCAAGCTGAAAATAATTTTAAAGGATTCGATGAAGGGATTGTAATACAGACTGTTTACGCCTGCATCTATGTTGCTTATAAAACTCTTGCAGATATTGCAAAAAGCAATAAGGAAAAAATTAAAATGTTAACTATAGCAGCAGATGTCTACGAAAAGAATATTAAACATGCTTGGTGGGGTCGATCTGGTAATATAGGAGCTCTAATTAGATTAGGGCGTCTCTATGAAGAACTTGGCATTTTAACTAAAGAAAGATCCACAATAAATAAGGCTAGGGAGTTATATATAAGTTTGATTAAAGAGACACATGAAAGGGGTTATCCTGCCTATAAGGCTGTAATATACGAACACATTGCACGTATAGAAGATAGATTGGGTAACCACACAGTTTCTGCAGAAAGCTACGAAAAAGCCCGAGAAGCTTATGCAGAATCGTTAAAAATAATCGAATATAAACCATTAAAAAATAATGTCAAGGAGAAAATTGAATATATGGACGCATGGAACCGAATAGAAATCGCTAAAACATATCATAAAAGCGAAAATCATATAGAAGCCAAGGAAAATTATGAAAAAGCAAGCAAAATTCTGGAAAATGTGACCAGATACAAGTATGAAGCTCCCTATTACGCAGCTTGGGCATTATTGGAAGAAGCAGAACAAGCCAGCAAGCAAGAGATGCAAGACAAAGCCATTGAGAAGTATGAAATAACAAGCAAAGACTTCGTAGAAGCAATTAAGACGCTTCAGAAGGCTTTCAAGCAGTCTAAAGACAAACGAGAAAGAGAAAGAATTGAAAAACTGGAGAAAGTAGCCAATATAAGGATAAATTACTGCAAAGCCAGAATAGACCTTGAAAAAGCTAGAATTTTAGGAAGACAAGGTCAACATCTCTTAGCTGCTGGAAAATTTGCTTCTGCGGCGTCCCAATTTAGGAACATTTGCGCTCTATTTAAAATTGATCGAGAAAGAAAAGAATTAGAGGCAATTTATTATCTTTGTAGAGCCTGGGAAAGCATGGTACTTGCTGAAAAATATGAAGAACCTGAGAGGTTCGCAGAAGCGGCAAATCTATTTACAAAGGCTAGTAATATCTTCATTGAAACTAAATTAAAATTATTAGCTTCTGGGAATTCCTCCTTCTGCCGGGCTTTAGAATACGGATGTAAATTTGACGAGTCAATTGAGACAGAAATTAAAGCACAATTATACCCAAAAATCAAGAAAATGCTCAGAAAAGCAGCTACTTCGTATAACAAAGGAGGTTTTAAGAGTGGGGCTGATTGGGCTTTAGCTACATCAACATATTTCGATGCCACATGGTATCTAATTAAAACAGATGAGGAACTTGATCTTGATAAGAAGGGAGAACACTTAGGAATCGGAGCTGGGTATTTAAAATCAGCGGCAGAATTATTCAGCAAAGCTGGTTATAATGATAAGGAAAACGAAATTCAAAATAGGTTAAATACAATAGAAAAAGAAGAAAAAATTCTTGTATCAGCTTTAAACACAATAAAAAAACCCGCCATATCTAGTAGTACTGTTGGTATACTTGCCCCTGCATGTCCTTTAGAAACCAGCCAATCTCCAAGGTTAAGTAGAGTACGTCAGTTCACAAAAGAAGAAAGACAAGTTGCCCAAGATAAAGCGTTAAAAAGGAAATTCGAAATCGTTTATAGGGATATATTCAAGGAATACCCTAGAGTTCAGAAAAGGGAATGCAGAGTTGCCATTGCCCAAATTGGTATATCTACATCTGGTGATATAATAAATGAATTTTACGAAATGAAGGCTTCAGGCCTGTTAAGCCTTCGAAACGATAAGATCGAGTCGGTTAGAGCCAAGATTACAAATATAATTAAAAAAGCACACGAAAGCGAAGTTAACATCTTATTGTTTCCAGAAATGACAATTGATCTTAATTATACTAAATTATTAGAAGATATATCAGATTTAGCTAAATTATACGAAATGTACATAATACCAGGATCATATCACGACCAAGAGACAAAGCGAAATATAAGCGTGGTCTTTGGACCTGATGGAATTTTATGGGAACAAGAAAAACACATTCCAGCCATTATTCACATAGGAACTAAAAGATTTAAAGAGGGTATAGAAGTCGGAAGCCTCCCTCAAAAGACAATCGTATGTAACACAGAGTATGGAAGAATTGCAATCGCTATATGTCGTGATTTCCTCGACATGGATCTAAAAATAGAATTAAAAAACTTCGAGCCTCCGGTGGATTTAATTTTAAACCCAGCTTTCACTCCAGTCACAGCTGACTTCAAAGCTGCTCACTTTGATGCTCGTAGATCCATCTATGCTTATTGCTTCTTCGCTAATGTGGGAGAATTCGGTGATTCCCTTATATATACTCCTGAAAAAGAACGCATCGAAAGAACTATACTCCCAAAAGAGGAGGGTTTAATCTATAAAGATGTGGACCTCTTTAAATTGCGTTCAGAACGCAAAAAATGGGAGAAAGAAAGTAATAAAGAAAGAAAGTTTATCCAAAGCACGAGATAATACCACCTTAAGATTTTTAATGACTAATTTTTTACGGAAAAAATAAAAATTTATCAGATTTGATTATTTTTAATAAAAAGTTTTATAAAGTTAACTTACGGCTTCCATGAATTACAGAGATGACTTCAAGGTGTTCTTTTTTTATTAAATACACAATTTGATAGCTTTTATAAAGAATTTCTCGTAAATTAGGGTCGTTGTATTCTTGAACTTTCCTACCAAGCTTAGGAAATTGTTCTAGATGACTTACCATCTCAAAAATCTGTTTTATAAGAAAATTAGCGTATTTAGGTGAATCCCTCGAAATGTATATCGCAATATCATCTAAATCTTCAAGGGCATTCTTAGTCCACTTTATTGCAACCATTTTTTCAGGAGCTCTTTTGCTTCTTCGTGGGTATATACTCTTCCTTCCTCAGAATCTTTTAAACCCTTCTCAATTTTTTGTCTTATATATATAGCTTCAATGATATCTTCCATGCTTACATCATCTGGAAGATCTTTAATCATATTTATAATATTTTCCTTTTCTGTTGCCATTTTTATCTACCTTAATAATTATATTTATTATTAGATATAAAAATTTATTGAGAATTTGCGTTCAGAACGCAAAAAATGGGAAAAAGAAAGTAAGAAAGAAATAATTCGTAAAAATTGAGAATAAAAGAAGTAAAATTTCAACATGTTCTGGAGGTCATTCTGCACATTAAATGGCAATATTTCTCCAACACTGATGAAGAAATGGGAAATAACTTTTCCTTAACATAATCTTTCAAAAATTCAATGGTGATATTATCTGCTTCTTCTTCAGGTAAGCATATACCCACATAATTACTCTTGAAATAAGTTGGAAAAGAATCCTCCAATTTCTCTAAAAAGTATGAAAAAACTTCCTTTACTTCTTCCTTGAATTTTCCCTTAATAATCAATGCTCCGTTAGAATATTTTCCTCTACAGAAAACGATATTCATCTTTTGAAACTTAATTAATGAAATTTGCTCATTAATTAATTCTTCCCCAAAAGAATTGATCGCTTGTAAAAAAGAAGTAAGCAAACCGGGATCTATTTCTTTTGTTAAATCCTTAACGATTGCCTTATGATATACTGAGATTCCGCTTTTAAGGAAGACAAATACTGATATTAAACGCAAATTGTTCTTATAAAATTGACATCGCGTTGGTACATTTGATTCTTTAATTAAATGACCAAAACAAGTTCCAATCTTACCGCCTATAATGTCTTGCTCAAAGAATTCGCACTCTGCACAATAGACGGCGTCATCTGAAGGGTCTCCAGGTAAGAGAGGTCTGGATGGAATAAAATCTTTTATTTGTTTATTTATCATGTTTTTTCATCTTTTTTTTGTTATTAGACTATAATTTTATTATTTTGACAATGTTGATACTAAAAATGAAGTAACTTTATATAGTGCAGGTAATAAAAGTTATAGTTAGTAATAAAAAAGGATAATATATAAATATTTTCATTCATTTTAGTTTATTAGGTGTGTTTTTTTTGGATAAATGTCCCATTGAGACAGCATTACACTTCATCAGAAATAAATGGAGTCTTGAAATAATTCGCGATTTGTTTTTAGGCAGAAAGAGGTTTAACGAATTCCGTAAGTCAAATCCAAAATTAAGTAATAATGTTTTATCTGAAAGATTAAAAGAATTAATAAAGAAAGGATTAATTGAGAAAAAAATTGACGATGATTTGCGAATTGAATATCAATTAACACAGAGAGGAAGGGCTTTAAACAAAGTTCTATATGAATTAGCCGTTTTTACTTGTAATTGTGTTGAAGAAAACAAGAATAATAATTCACATTCATTACAAATTTTAAAGCATTTAAGAAATGCCTTTAAAATAGAAAATACTTAAATTGAAGAATGGTAATATAATGAAGCTATTTTTATCATTATTAATTTGAGAATATTAATACTTAGACGACCTTTCTTTCTTTTATATTTTCCAAATACTTTTAAAATATTCTTAATTTAAAGGTATGATTTATATATGGTTTACAAATTAAAGGAAAAATGCGATAAATCCCGTAAAAAAGAGATTTTTTATGGTAGGATGCAAAATCGCAACATAAAAGATGTTTATTTAGGATTGTGTTATCTAGAACCTGGAGAATCGGGAAGAAAGGCAGGACCTGGCAAAGGACATGAAGAAATTCTTTATTTATTGAAAGGACAGATTCAAATTGAAGAGGAAGATAAAGAAATAACTCTAAATGAAGGTGACGCATATTTTATTCCTGAAGGTTCGTATGTTTCACTAAAAAACTTAACTAAAAATAAAATATATTTAATTGTTGCTGGGGGTCATCCCAAACCTCATAAACATTAAATATGAATTTCTTTTATGTTTTAGGATTTAAAATATCTTCTGCACTTGCATCTCCGTATATTTCACGAGCGAGTTTTCTTAAACCTTCTAATCCAATCGGTTCTTCTTTTAATTTGTCAGACTGCCAAATCTTTGTTTTTAGAAATTCATTTTCTATATCCTGCACATATTTTTGCTGTAGAGTATGCAATTGACCACAAAACTCGCATGTTTTTGCATGTTCTCCGGGAATTAACATATTTATATGAATCCCCTCAAGTTTTATATATCTTTCCGTTAAATCCCGAGCTCTTTTGGTTTCTTGAAAGCTCGGTTTTTCCGCAATAGTAACAAGTCGAAGGGAGCCTATGTTATGAATTAGTTCGCTTATTCTCTCTCCTCTCTCTTCAAGTTCAGTTAACATTTTAACCAATTCATCGCTTAATTGCCCTTTATTAACTTCTGGTTCAAATGGATGCATCATCTTCCTGAACATTTTTGAAAATCCTTGAATAGAACTTTTTATTGAATTATAGAAGTTTAAAGAATATTTTAACACAACCTTCACCGTGTCTTCGGGGATATCAAATAACGCAACTATATTTCCTGTTGGAGGAAAATCTGCGATTATTATGTCAAAATTAATTTCCTCGGCACCATCCCTATAAATAGTATCTTCAGCGTCCAAAATTTTTTGAAAAAACATCGCATTTTTTAGAGCCAAGGGAATGGATTCTGCTGTAAATGTAGTGTTAATAAAATTTTTTATCTGAGGAATTAAGCCAACAATTGGCATTTTTTTAATTAAATCTTTCATTTTCTTACCAAACACTTTTGTATATTGTTCCGCATAGGCGTCTGGCTCAGGCTCAATCCCCCAAAGATTATTCGTCAATGGTGTCAATTTACCTCCAATCTCGGTATTAAACATATCTGATAAATTATGTGCGATATCGAATGAAATTAGAAGAAATCTCTTATTAGGCATCATGTCGGACAGTGCCACCGCAGTTGCGGCGCTAATAGAACTTTTCCCAGTCCCGCCCTTGCCGCCAAGTACGAGAATTCGCTCAATCATGTTAAGAGATTATTTTTCTGATTTTATAGAGAATTTAAATGTTAATGTTAAGAAGTAAAAATAAGGTTACAATAAAAAACATTATATGAATTATTATCTTATGCATTTTATGTAAAATAATAACAATAAAAAGGTCTATTTAAATAGATCTAACAAATTGTAGATTCATTTTTGGTTTGGAAAAAAAATTACTTTTCCAGTTATCGTAGAATCTTCTTTTTTTACGAAATAAAAATAAAACCTGCCGATTTTAGTGTTTATTTTGTATTTCACATTTTTTTTCTTAGGTTTTGAAAAAAGCTGATTTATTACGATATGATTCCAATATCTACTCATAAAAGTTTATCATTTTTTTTATTTAAAAAAAGTAAATCTCATGGAGATGTTATTAGGTAGAATCATAGTAGTCTTTAAATTCAGATCGTTTATTAAAAGCTCTTAGATATACAAAAAATTCTTTTTCAATATTATCAAAATTCATAAAGGATAAATTTCATTATTAATTAAATAAACATGTTATAATCACTATTATTTCAAATTAAAATTTCAAATAACAATTAAAATTAAATAAATAATAGTTATCAATCATATCAAAAAATCAGAATTAATAATCAATCAATTAAAAATTATCAATCATACCAAATAAAATTATTAATCAAATAGATAAATTATTGTTATCAATTAATTTCAGAAACATTAGTTAAGACTTATAATTAAGAAATACAAGTTGAAATTAGATTTTGTAAAATTAAGGTTCATCTAATATTTTGAAATTTCAAGTTGTAATTATAATTCTGATTTTTTAAATATTGAAAATAAAATTATCTAATAGGTGAATACTATTACAAATCAATCAGATTTCACAACTAAATATATTATCAAAGCAACATTTTCAATTAAAGGCGTCGTAGAAAAATCGGATATTTTGCAATTCGACTTGCAATTCTAAAGATTTAGTCATATCGACTTATCGTTCAAAGTCGGCGCTATCTTTGGGCAAACTGAAGGTCTTCTTTTAGATCTTGACCTTAGAGATTTTCAAAAGTCGGGTCGAATTGGAAGAATAGAGGTAAAAAATGAATCTAAAGAGGGTGTCTCTGAAGGGTCCATTAAAATTCCGTCTTCTTTAACTCGAAAGGAGACCGCATTATTGGCGGCTACGATAGAAACAGTTTCAAGAGTAGGTCCGTGCGAAGCGGCTATTAACCTGGTGGAAATTTCTGACGTGAGAGAGACGAAGAGACAACAAATCATAGAAAGAGCGGCTGAATTATTAAAAGAATGGGATTCTAAATCTTTAGAGAAACGCGAAATAGAAAAGCAAATTGATACCGGCATAAAACTCGGAGAGATTATCACTTGGGGTCCAGATAAGTTACCTGCTGGTCCTGATATCGAGAGCGATGAGATAATTATAGTAGAAGGTCGCGCCGATGTTTTAAATTTATTGAGAATAGACATTAAAAACACAATCGCAGTACAAGGGACTCAAGTTCCTAAATCAATTATCGAATTAACGAAGAATAAAAAAGTCGTTACTGCCTTTTTGGACGGTGACAGAGGAGGGACAATTATTTTAAAAGAGCTTTTACAAGTTGCTAAGCTTAATTTCGTTGCTAGAGCCCCTGAAGGATACGAAGTTGAGGAACTAACTAGAAAACAAATGATCAAGGCCCTACAAAATAAGAAACCTGTAAGTGAATTAAAAGATGTTGAAGAAGATGAGAAAGAATATAAAGGAAAGGAAGGAGTACTTAATAGACTTTTAAAAAAACATAAAATCAAAGACAAATCTATAATTATTGAGGCAATTAATAACGTAGCACCAGGAATTAGCATAGGTTTTAACAAAAAATTACATAAAATATTTGAGATCTCTGTAAAAGAGCTTTTTAAAAAAATTCAAGATTACCAAGATAAAGATGTTTCTTATTTAATTATTGACGGAATACTTACTAAACGACTTCTATCTATCTCTACAGACATGAAAATTAAATTTATTGCCTGTAAAAATAAAGAAGAAAAACTAAAAATCCCCGACCAAATATCTGTTTTTTTCTATTAATTAAAATCTTTTTTTGGTATCATTTATCCATCTGTTTTGTAATATTGACATTAATCGGCAAACCATTTGTAATCGATTTTGAAACTATGCAATATTCTCTAAATTCTTTAACACAAGATTCTATTTTTTCTATTGATTGATTTTTCTTTGCTGAAAAGGTTATATCTATGTTAACATTAGCTAGCCTCAATGTCATTTTAGGACCGCTATGAGTTAGTTTTCCATCAACAACAATCTCTAGATCTTCAATTATTACATCTTTCTTTTGTAAACAATACATAAAAGTAGAACCTAAGCATCCCCCAATCCCGATTAATAAATATTCTACTGAACTAGGTCCCAAATCTGTTCCATGGAACGACTCTGGCTCGTCAATGTGAATATCTTTAAGATGTCGTGCAGTGGCAATAAAGTATAAGTTTTCTGAATAATTTAAAGTAACTTTCATTTTGATACAAATTTATAAAGATTTTAAGTCATAGAAATAGTAAAATAAAATGGGAAATCGGAACAAATAAAACATAGGAATGTATTGACAGTTAAATCCAAAGAATATTATTCCCCTGTAATGAAGGGAATTAACGCTACTGTAAATACTAATTGGATAATGTACGAGAGTACACCTAGGACTACGAGACCGATACAACATATTTTAAATATCAACCAGTATTCTTTCCTGTTCGGTTTGTTAGCAACCTTAAGAATCCTCCTTGAATTTTTATAAAAGGCCACGAAGCGTTCCCACATTCCCAGTTTTTTTTTCTTTCCATACTGATCGTACTTGGGATACTTAGTCGACATACTAATCAATTTAATACACTTTCTTTAAAAAATTTACCTAATTAAGAAATTATTCAAATTGCTTTTAATCAGAATCTAAAATATTCGATATGAATACTTCTCTATCGAAAGGTTCTAAATCCTCGTAGGCTTGTCCAACGCCAACAAAAATTATCGGTTTCTTAGTTTCATAGGATATCGATAACGCTGCTCCTCCTTTCGCGTCCGCATCTAGTTTTGTTAAAATGTTTGCGTCAATTCCTATGTGTTTTTTAAATTCTTTTGCCTGAAACAACGCGTCATTTCCTGCTAATGAGTCACCTACAAAAATTATCAAATCAGGTTGTGCCACTCGAACAATTTTTTGCATCTCGTTCATTAAATTTTTATCTGTAACTTGTCTTCCAGCAGTATCAATTAAAACAACATTAACTTTTTTTGCTTTAGCATGTTCAATAGCGTCGTAAGCTACAGATGCAGGATCAGATTTGTATTCGTGTTTTATAACCCTAATATCAATTTTATTCATGTGATAAGTTAACTGTTCTATAGCACCTGCTCTGAACGTATCTGAAGCAGCTGCGACTGAAGAAATTTTATGCTTCTTCAAAAGATGCGCCACTTTAGCCATTGTAGTGGTTTTACCGGTTCCATTCACCCCTAAGAAGACAACTACATAAGGCTGATTTTTTGCCATTTTTTTCTTAATTTCTTTTAATAGATCTAAATCTTTTTCAGGAGTTAGAATATCTACTATAATCGCTTTTAAGGTTTCGAATAATTTATGTTTAGTTGACGATAACCGTCCAATTTGCTCTCCTTTAAAGGAATCTACAATTCTATCGCATAATTCATCTGCTGTTTGCATTGCCACGTCGTTACTTATGAGTAAAAGTTTTAACTCATCAATCGCACTGTCTAATTTTTTTTCAGTTAATGTTTTTGTAACAAAACTAGAAAACACGCCTTTTAATTTTTCAAGCATTAATTTCTTCACACAGAATAAAGTAAATTAAAGTCAAATTAAGATTAATTGTTAAAAAATAATTTTAATATTGTTGTTGCATACCTCTTTGAAGAGATTGAGATATGCCTTGAAGATTAATATCTAAATTTTGAATCTGAGTTCTTAAATAATTAATTTGTTCTTGGTGTTTTTCAAGAAGTTTGTCAATAAATACAATTGAATTATCTATATCTTTTTCTATAACTATGTCTTGATTTACATATAAAAGAACTTTTTGAGGTTTTTTAATTTGAGCTTTTACATTAATGATACCTCCAATTGGAACTAAAATTTCATCATTATCTTTAATATTCTTTAAATTTTCTAAGGTCATTTTTGTGTTCATTAAATTCCCATAGGAGGCATTCATGATCTCTAATTGATTTTGAAACATATCCCGCTGTTCTCTTAAATAACGTAATTGATATAATATTTCTTGAGACTTTTGAGTATTTTCCGTTTTTCTCACCTATTTGGTTTAATGTTAATTATTTTCGTGATAATTCACGTATAAGATAGTCTTGACATTCTTCTGACTTAATCTCTTTTATTTCTTGAATTATAACTTGTCGTCGATAAAGGTCAATAGAAGTTATCTGTGATAGGGCTTTTTCAAGCGCATCTTCTTTTTTTAGCGCTCTTACTTCCTTTCTA
>JAUWBH010000211.1 GCA_030605085.1 Promethearchaeota archaeon
ACGAGAAAGATCTTTAAGCAAGGCTTAGAAAAGTGCTTGACTTCACTTGATTCCAAATGGACAAATGTAATAGGGGCCCTCATGGTAAAAAAAAAGATTATTAAAGGAGGTAAAACTAGCTCATCCTAATAATATGGTAAATAACTAATATAAAAGTTCCTATGCAATACTAAAATTATTTACTTAAAGAACTAATAAAAAAATCTTCAATAATTTATTATTCAACTCGTTTAGAATTTTATGTAACATTTTCTTATTTATTTATTTAAGTAAAAAAATTTAAATATAATTGCTTTGAATATTTATAAGAAAACTATAGGTAAATTTTTAAATGACACAATCAAAACACAAGACCACGACGATTCAGATCTCGCTTAAGACTAAAGAATTTTTAGACGAGTTAAAAGAAGAAGAACAATTATCGAATTACGACGCTGTTATACGAATTGTATTGTTGAATTATAAATTATATAAAGAAATTAGGTTAAAAGAAGAAGAAAATCAAGATTTAAACACTAATAAATGAAATTAAATGGAATAGTAAATTGTAGCATTCTAATTGTTAACAAAAAATAAATAAAAATAAAAAAGGGGTAAATACATGACCGACAGCATACAACCTTCCTAATGATTCAGCGACAATACAACTCCCTGTAGCACCTAATTCTAAACCACCATATTCTTTGGGAACGCCTGCCCCAAAATATCCCTTAGCAGCTACTTTTTTTACTAAATCCCAAGGGAATTTCTTTTTCCAAAAATAAGTTTCCGCTTCTTCAAAATGATCCTCAACAAATTGTTCTACTTCTTTAGCTATTTTTTTTTGTTCATCTGTCCACCAAAAATACATTTTTTATTCCTATACCTTATGTTTTTATAATATTATTATTAAAGATAAATGTCGTAGTTGTTATTAAATTTTCAATTTAATTATTAGTTTCATTTGAAAAAAAGAGAGGGGCGATTTTTAACAAAAATTTTTAACATTTTTTAACATTTTTAATAATTTTATTGATGAAGGCCCTCGAACGACAATTTCCTTAGCGAAGAACGGATATCTAATTATTAATATCTGACTATTTGCCTAGCTCCTTCCTTATCTTTTCTTCTTCCAAGATTTCCTTCTTACGATCTTTCCGCTCCTTATGAGTAAGATGTTTGTCATACCGTTTAATGTATAATTCCTCGTATTTACGTCTTAAATTCTCTACATCTTCAACATGCCCTAATACTTCTTCAAGACCATCTTCGAAAAATCTATTCTTCTTGTACTTTTTTGCGGGAACTCCAACATATATCCATCCTTCCTCTAATTCTTGCTCTACAATAGTAACTGAATTCGCTGCTAAAACGCAATTCTTTCCTATATGAGTTCCTGGCATGCATATTGCGTGAGCTCCTATTCTCACATTATCTTCAATTATTGTTTTTTTAATTATTAAGAGATTTCCAACAATACAAGTTGACTGGACGATACTACCTTGCCCCACAACTACATTTTTTCCAAATTCAATGAATTCACAATCAACCCAGCCTTCGAATAACGAGTTGGAAAACGTGGTTTTTACTCCAAACATTTTAAAACATAAATTGTCTAAAAATGGAAAGGGAAATTTGTGCGCAAGCCAAATGGGCCATCTTTTAATCACAGCTCTTAAACTCCAATAACGATAATCTTTATCTGAAGGATCTCTTAGAAAAACTCCACACTTAGGTTTATGAATGGCATTGACGATTACTAGTAAAATCTTCGCAAAAAATAAGGACGTAAATACTGCAGTTAAATACATGACAAAACATAGGAATGGAATAAATATATAAAAATGAACTGGTCTTGGGTTCCAAAGCAATTGCCAGTATAGCCAGAACAAAATAAGACAAGGGATCATACTAATCCAAATAAGAAATATATAAAAAATTAAATATCTTTTTTTAACTAGCACTGTTGTTGTGAATGGTCCAACAAGCAAGCATGTAGGTACAGACATGTTAATAAAATCTCAAACTATAATTTATATTTTTTTTTCTTATCTTCTTCAATATTTATATCATGCTCAACGCTAATTGCTTGTTCATCGTCAACACTACTTTTTGTCATATACTTAACATATGCAAACTTATTTGGTTTCAATTTAATACATGGAATGCCAAAATAGACCCATCCTGAATCCAAAACTTGATCAAGAATTGTTGATGATATAGCACCCAAGAGGGAATCTCTGCCCGTAATTGTTCCAGGTGATATACACGCCATGCCCCCTATTACTGTGTAATCATTAAGTATAACTTTCTTTATAATTAAATATTTACCTACCACCATAGAGCTCATCACCACGGCTCCTTGTCCGATCATTACTTTACGACCTAGCTTTATAAACTCTATATCGCACCACGAATCTTGAAGCTGACTAGAAAAATCTATTTTTACTCCAAACCACCTAAAAGCCAAGCCATCAAACCAATGTACTGGAGAATTCCGTAATAGCCATATAACTAATTTCTTTAACTCTGTTCGAAGACACCAGAACTCAAAATCGTTATTTCGTAATTCTGCTTTGAACACCCCTTCTTTTGGAAGATGAATTAGATTTATTAAAATTAAAAATAATTTACTAAAAAAAACGCAGCCAATTACGAAAATAAAAATAGTTGTAAAAATAACAAAAGGTACGCTTAAAATAATGTAAGTTAATCGCCCAATATCGCTTTCAATGGAAGAAACAATTCTTATATGCTCGCACAAATAAATTGCAACCAATATACCGCTTAACCAAAAAATTGGGAGATAAATGGCTAAAAATTTAATATTGACTCTTGAAATAGAACTACTTGTTGTAAAATCAAGTGTTAAATCAGTTTTATCAGTATTTTCTGAACTACTTAATTTATTGTCATTAACTTCAGGTATAATTTTGGTCATTTCATTGTTATCTCGTTTTTCTTTAATTGCCTTAGGTCTTATTTCTTGTTTTTTCTTTATCGCTTTATTTTTTTCTAAATCCTCTTCGGAAATTTTCAAGTATTCCATAATTTTCTTTTTGAAGATTTTTCGCATAGGTATTCCAAAATAATAGTTATTGCCTTTCGTAGTTTGATTTTTAGCAATAGAACCCAGAGGTAATAAGTATGAGTTATCTTTAAGGACACAACCAGGAGCGATCAGATTAAACGCAGAACAAGTAACGTTGTCTCCAATTTTTATTTCAAAATAAGGTATTCTTCCAAATATTCCTTCTACCATATGTGAAACTATCGCTGAATTAACACCAATATAACAATTTTTACCAATATTAACAAATTTATCGGCAGCAATCTCCTCTTCGATGGTCGTTCCTTTCCCTATTTTACACGATCCAACAAAATTATAAAACCATTTCAATAACCAAGGAAAAAGTCCTTTGGTAAAAGCATTTTTTCCGTATTTTATTATAAAAGAACGGAGATGATAATAATTTAATACATCACTTGGAACATTTCTCAAAATAATCCCGTTCTTCGTTGGACATTTTCTTTCAGTCCATCTCCAAATCAAACGAGTTATTAAACCTATAAAAAGTAAGTGAAGCACATAACAACCCAAAATAACTAAGGGCATCAATAAAAAAACCAATAAAGATCTAATGTTTATAAAAATGGAGATAAAATTATTGTTTTCTAAAAAAAATGGTATAAATAATAAAAAGAAATATAACATGAAAATAATTCCAGGAATAAAATATGATCCCAAATATATAGCCAAGAAAAACACAAAATAAAGATGATATTGCATATTAATCTCATGTTTCTCTTCATCAATTCTTTTTTTAGGTTGGTTAGAATTATTCATCTCTTTCCTAATTTATTTTTTAATAAATAGTTATTTCCAGAATTTAAATGTATAAGATTTAGAATTATTTTTGGAACGTTAAATAACCTAAAAATTATAGACAAAATTTGAATCTATTTCTTTTAATTAATATTTAAGAAAAGAAATATCTAATGCAAAAAAGAAAAAAAGGAAAAAATTTAAATATAAAAAACAAGATTTTCATCTAAAATGCTCAAGATACCAATTCTAATTGGCTCGTAAAAAAAAATTACTGAAGATGGTCAAAAATTCACAAGAATAACTACAATTAATTCAATAAAATAGGATGACCGTGTAAATAATTACATATTTTTTGAAATGATAAGATTAAATAGAAATTTTTATATTTACTCTGTAAAGAAATACAATTTTAAGTGTATTTAAAATTTCGATCCCATCGTCAGTAAGGGAAGGTCCAAGAACAACGAATACCCTTGCAAAAAGAAGGTACCTTATAATATATTTTGCGATAATAACGCTAAGCGCTCAGCCTGCGATTTTATGGTTTTGATATTTTTTTCAACTTTTTCCCGAGTTTAACGCTATATTTTACATTCTTTTTCCCTTTGCATTCTTTATAGGCGTAATTATATTAATTTTGAGTTCGATTATTGTAGCAAAAATATTTTTGATGTTTGCAAATTTAATTCATAAACCTAAGGAAGGGATTTTTCTTAGAGACAAGAAAGACAAAGATTATTGTTATTGGAGTTTAAGAGCTGTGATTAATAAATGGCCAATTTGGTTAGCACGCCAATTAAATATACCATTATTTGAAACATTGGCGCTAAAGATTTTTGGAGTAAAGACTTCTTTTTCTAATTCGCTGAACGAAGGATGGGTGGACTGTGAATTTATCGAATTCGGAAAGAATGTGAAAATTGGTCAAGGAAGCCTTGTTATGTCCAATATTATTATCAAAGATAAATTAATTATTAAGAAAGTAATAATAAAAGATAATGTTATAGTTGGTGCCCATTCATGCGTAACTCCCGGTACAATTATCGAATCTAACGTTGTTCTTGAAGCAATTTCTATGACATCAATAAATCAACACCTCGAAAGTAATTCTATATATAGTGGAAATCCCGCTAAGAAAATCATGAATAAACCAATAATAGATAAAGAAAACCTTGAAAAGTTAATTTTTGAAAAATCTGATTCGGAAAGATATGACGAACAAAACCTTAGAGCGCAGTCAAAAGGTCTGAGTGTACCTTTCCAAGCATACATCTCATCAGGCTGGTTTATCACGGGAGGTTCTTATATTCTTCCGGGATTTCTTTTTATGTTATTTGTTTATGGAGTATTAATTCCTAATCTTCTTACAATTCCTTTTTCCTTCAAATTGCTTTTAGATCTAAAAATAATAATCATTTTACTTATAACCCCGTTAATTTTTGTAGGATTATATCTGTTACATTTATTTTTCGTGGCGTTATTCACAAGATGGATTTATCGTTTTGCTGATAAACGAGGTCCTGCTCAAGGTATTTTTGATAGAAATTTATCTGAACATTCCAGAATGTTGGACTACTACCATTTTAGATCTTTTTTAATGAAGTACCCTGTTTTCGCAATTATTCGCTCTCCCTTCCCTTGGTTGCTTAAATGGGAATTAAGATTCATCGGTTCCAATAAAATTGGAAAAGGCACGGTTCTTGAAGAATCGTATATCCATAGTCATATCAATTTTGGAAAGAATTGTTATTATTCAACGTTCGCTCATATTTCTAATCATCTCGTAGATGGCGTGTATGGATCAGAGAACTTAACTTTCCTCGGGGCAAAGATTGGAGATAATTGCGTTTTTAACTCTTTAATTGGAGCACTTCCCGGCATGGAAGTTGGCAATGGAGCCACATTTCTACCAATGGCTACGACAATAAAATACGATAAACTTGGAAATAATGGGATATATGCAGGCTTTCCTGCTAGAAAGCTCAAAAAGGAACAAATAGAAAAATATACGGGGGGCTTATATAGTGGAGAGTAAGGAAAAAATCAGAAATATTGACGATTTCGAATCCCTTGATATAACAAAGTTGCCCATTACCACAAATGCATTTACTTGGCCTCGAAGCGCCATTTTTCTCAACTGTTTCTTACATATTTTTTCTTTTATGATACCATCAATCTTTATCTTAACTTTTTTTAGTTATGCTATGATGTCTAATTTCTTTCATTGGAGAATTCTTATTTTAATTGTAGATATACTTGTGTGGTGGTCATTTTGGTTGATAACAAGCTTATTCTTAGGAAAGTTAGTATTAATTGTTTTGAAATTAATTCATCAACCAAAAGAAGGATTATTTAAAGTAAACAGAAAAGATAAAGATTATTACTTCTTTTGCCTTAGAGTTTCTGTTAAAAAATTTATATTCTGGATATGGAATAACTTTTGTTTTCCCTGGGTAACTAATTTGGCCTTCAAAGCGTGTGATATGAAAGCTGACTTCAAATCAACACTCTTCGACGGCTGGAGCGACGCTGAATTTATTGAATTTGGAAATAATATAATGTTGGGGCAAGGAGCCGTTGTGCTGTCAAGTATGATTATTGGCGATCATTTGTTAATCAAAAAAGTGATCATCGGCGACCATGTCGTAATTGGAGGCAATGCGATCGTTGCGCCTGGGACTATTATAGGGAAAAGTACTACTTTGGGCGTTTGGGCAGTGACCCACATTAATCAAGTTCTCGAACCAAATTACATATACATTGGAAAACCCGCTAAAAAATACCAACCTGCCCATAAGATGATTGAAGAAAGTAAAAAACAACCAATAAGGAGAATTGTAGACACAGGTGAAAGAATCCCCTTTGATTTAAATAAATTTAACCAAGAAGAATAGGAAAACTTAAAAAAAAAAATTTAAAGAAATTAAAAATTTAAAGAGTTTGTTTAAAATTAATTTAGCACCTCTATAATATAATTGTTTCACCCAAAAAAATATGTCGGTTTTAAATACATGTCTTCCACTCCCGTTTCGTGTGCCACGATCATCAAGAAGAAGAATGCGATAAACTTTAGATACATATCTTTAAAGACATTTGGTAAGCCATGAACCCATGTTTTGTGCAAACCAAGGCATTGAACAATGATCCCGAAAATGCCTTCAATGTATTTCCTTTGATTTTGCCTTATTTTAGGGATTTTGCGTGAACTCTTTTTGCGGGGGGCGATATTATTGATAATTTCGTGCTCATCAAGTGTATCGGAATTTTCATCGCTTAGATACGCATTATCCCCGTTTAAATTCCTCATGTGGACCTCGGGATGCTCCTCAATTACTTTATCGAGTATGGACAAAAGAGGTATAGAATCGTGTATATTTGCAGGAGTAACCTCGATTTTTAAGGGGAATTTTTTTTATCATCAATGAGTAATTGTACTCGATAGCCGAGAAAATTCTGTTTTTTAGCAGCACAATACCCTAAACGCGCATCGGGATCAAATAAAGAATAAGAAGTTTGTAAGACCCCAAACACGGCTGGAAAGAAAAGAGGAACTGAACAATCATAAGGACTGCAAAGGCAGGCAAAAGATCGTTCAAGATACTCCCTAAATGCGGAAAGTTCTTCAGATTCCACAGCCGCTTGAAATCGCTTTCTAAAATTAGAAAATTTGACCTCCGAAGGAAGCGTAATACCGGATGATACTGCCTGTTGAAGGATTAAGTGCTGTTTTTTCGGTAGATATTTGGATACTTTCGCATACGAGATAAATCCCCCTAATTCATAAAGTACTAGCATGTTCAAGCACCCTAGTCGCTTTTTCACATGTTCGGGAAGTGATGTTTTATAACCAAGGAAACCGATGAGTTGTCGCGCTAGGAATTGATACATTTCATCTTCAAATAACGCACGAGCCATCGAATCGTCTAATTTTACTTCACGATTTGCTTTCGCAAGGTTTGCAAAGGCAATAATTGGAGCCGAATCGATAATAACGCTAGAAAAGTCAATAACCCCTAAGTCCACGAGATAATCTCGCAATGCATTAAAAATCTCTTCCAAGAGCTCAATCGTAAGGCGTTCATGCTTAAAATGACTAAATGTTTGATGAGAAGGAATTTTATCAAATCCAAGAGCTCTAGCCGCGTGAGAATTTCGAAGCAAGTGGCGTTCTAACTCCCGGTCTGACATATTTTTATTTAGTTTTGCATATATAATCGCTTTAAACACGGCAACAGGAGAATATGGTTGCATGCCGCTCATTCCTGGTTTCCATTCGTAAAGCGCCTCTAGTTTTTTAACAAATAGTGCAAGTATCAAGTCAAATGGCAATGAAAAAAAGGTTCTTGTTTCCACTCTAGCACCATTTTCGTCGCGAACTATAAAGATTTTATCCCAGGTGAGCTGGAGACTCTGAGATTCCAAATAAGGTGATTCTATTGCAAGTGTCATATATAAAGGAATATAATATTCGTATATCATAACAAATGATATGTAGGTATATACATTTTAAAAGAATGGAGGATTAGTGAGTTAAAGAAAATTCATTCGTTAACCTTCAAGAAGTAAGCAAGAGAATGAAAAGAAATCGTGAAAAAAGAAAGTATTTTAACAAGGAGGTTTTATAGAAATATAATCAATATTTAAAACAAACTC